>JBDNGR010000059.1:0-25045 GCA_041689165.1 Coxiellaceae bacterium | reverse complement strand
TTTTAGAAATACAGCATGGAAGTTTAGCTTATGTTTATCTTCATTCATGGAAGTTTAGCTTATGTTTATCTTCATTCGTAGTGATGCCTTAAGTGAAAAAACTACTCGCAAAGAAGCTGAGCGCCTAGGGGAGGCGTATTTTAGATTTGACCAGCCTGATTGGTCTACAGTCATGCGGAGTCCTGCTCCTCCATCCACTGGTGTAGGAATGGCGGGGACTTTGGCCACGGCTTCTGTAGTTGTAGCATCGACTCCCGCAGCTGGTGCTGGTGGGGCGGGTGTTGCCGTTGGGGTGGCGATACCAAAAGCCGCCACTGAGAGAATTACTTTTATTGGGCATGGATCAATCTCAGATGATGGATCAGTAAAACGTTATGGTTCAGGTCCTGATGGAGATGAAATGCATGTGCGCGGTTTTACCCCTGCTGAATTCGTGGCTGAGCTTAAAGCTAAAATTCCCGATACAGTACATACGATTGACTTTATTGGTTGTAATATTGGTCTAGGTTGTGGGTCTTTAGCCCCGGGTAAAATTAGTTGGTTGGCAGAAGTTGCACACCGAATTCGAGTTGATGAAGTTCTTGGTAAACAAATCAAAATGATTAGTGCACCGAGAATCCCAAGGTCGCCAGACCCTTCTGACCCCTATGTTAACTTACTTGTTAGAGCAGCAGATGAGGCAGGAGATGCGGGTTATCACATACTCTTACTAAATAGTGATGAGAAAGAACGTTATAGTGAAATCAACAAAAAAATAGCTCAATGTCGTGAATATTATGATGTTGATAGGACTGCAGAAGAACTTGAAATGCTCAACACAAGCTACGGGCGTCTTAAAGCACGTATAAGTGCTTTAGGGACTTAAATTGCTTATACTTTCAGAATAATTGAAACAGAACCAGACACTCCGGTAGACTTTTTAGCTTATGATCGGCGCAGAGCTGAGCATCGCGATCTGCTTGAGAGATTAGGATCAACTGAAATGAAACTTAGACCGGCAGAGGTGTCAACACGTCTAAAAGCTGAAAGACACGCATTATTGGATAGTACACGGAGTAGATCTGCTGTAAATGCTGGTGAGCATACAGATGCTAGAAGTTTCTGTGAGGCTTTTGTTCCTATACCATTAGATTCATTCGATTTAGATAAGGCTAAGGGTATAGTTATGACAATTGACGAGGCGCATAAGGCAAGTACCGCAGGTGCTGAAGGTGGCGGTGGTGTTGCAGCAGCCCATAGCGTTGAGTCTGATGAGTTCTTTGATGCTGAAGATCAAGTAGGCACAAGTTTTGATGCTAATGCCTTTACTAATAGTATAGATTCTTCTGCGGTTGACACGAAGGAGTCTGATGCGAACGAGGGAAAAGCTTCTCATCCTTGAGTATGGTATTGAGTATTAACAAAGCGGGGGTGCAATTATGGCAATTTGGATAATCGGTAAAGATGCTGAATCCGCTAGGGTTGGTCATTTGTTAGAAGGGAAAGAGTCAGCTGATCTTTTAATCATATTAGATCTATCTTGCACAGATAAGCTACAAAAATCATTAACTGCAAAGAAAATTAGAATTTACTTGACCGATCATGGTTTGCTCGAAAAAATCACTAGAATCGATTTCTATACCTCTAATATGGATGCTGATGATGACATGTGTGGTATTCCTGAGTTAGCTGATCAGACAGTCAGCTGGATTTATGACACAGACCATGTAGCGATAGAAGCACGCTATGTGACTAGTAGCTCTGCTGTTCCGGTCAAACTAATTGCTCCTTCTGCAGAAAATGGCAACCACTGGCAGGCTTTTGATGAAAAAGGTGGTTTGTTTTGGAGTGGTGAAGATTTAAACTTATTGCTTCAACAGGAAGGTCATTGTGTAAAACCTTTTGCATTGACCTACCCGTCTCTTCGCTAAAAATGAGCTACTAGTCTTAGACTGTTGATTGGTTAGCCAGAAATGTCTTCTTCTGTTCTGTTATTACGGTAATGATTTATCCAATCACTACTGTAATCTGTCAATGTGAAATCACTCTCTCTATACCGTTTAATTTTAATCATATTCTTATTAGCCCTTGGTGCTGCTAATTATTATTGGCATCTCTATGGTGGTTGGTGGCTGCCGAAAGAACTCTATAAAGAACGAGTAACCGTAGTGGGGCGCATAGCTTCGCTACCACAGCAAGGGAGTTTGGGCACTAGTTTTTTGCTCAAGCTTGAAACGATTAATGATGAATCCGTTAATGCTTTGATTAAGTTAACGGGTTATGTAGAAGCAGGTGTTCCTCTGCATTTATCGGTTGGCGATCAGTGGCAATTTGTGACGCGTCTGAAGCCCTTACATGCCTTACATAATTTTGAAGGCCTCGATCACACTTATTATTCAATCCTGCAAGGCGTGCGCGCCAGTGGTTATATTGTGACACAAGCCGATAATCGGCTATTGTTATCTGAGCCAAATTACTTTCCATTACTTCATTTACGCCAAGTTATTCAGCAAAAAATTGAGCAGAGTCTTGAGCAATTCCCAAAGGAGGCTGCCATTATTTCTGCTTTAACAGTCGGTTCAACTACAAGTATGACTCAGACGCAATGGCAAGTATTTCGTTTAACTGGCACAAGCCACTTGGTTGCGATTTCAGGTTTGCATATTGGTTTAATGGCGGCCTTAGGTTTTTTTCTGTTTAGAATGATAGGCAAGATTCTGCCACGCCTATTTTTGAAAATAGTCGCCCCCAACTTAGGCGCCATTGGCGCTTGTTTGTTCGCTTTAAGTTACTCAGCTTTGGCCGGCTTCGCTTGGCCTACGCAGCGTGCCTTGCTGATGGTGCTAACTTTAAGTCTTACCCAGTGTTGTTATCGTGCAATGCCATTATGGCGGCGCTTAAGTCTAGCTTGCGTGGCTATATTAGTGCTCGAACCATGGGCACTTTTATCTGCGAGTTTCATGTTGAGTTTTTGTGCGGTCGCAGCGCTGGCTTATGGATTAGGCGGCCGTTGGCAGAAATTAAAATTGTGGCGGCAATGGTGGCAGATGCAATGGGTAATTTTTGTCCTACTATTGCCGATTAGTTTGTATTACTTCAAGCAAGTTTCATTGGTGATGTTAATAGCCAACTTCATCGCAATTCCCTGGGTGGCTTGGCTAGTAGTACCTTTAAGCTTGTTTGCGTGTTTCTTATTTTTGTTTTCAGCACAGCTAGCTCACTCTGTTTTGGTAATATCAGCTTACTTACTAAAATATTTGTGGATAGTATTAACTTTTTTCAGTCAGTGGCCTTTAGCAGTTTGGCCGCACAATTTAGCGCATCTTTGGTTATTAGTAGTGGTCAGTCTTGGGGCCTTATTACTGGTCGCGCCACAAGGTATACCGGGCCGCGCGCTAGCTTGTCTCAGCATAGGCTTATTATTTTTTTATCAGCCAGCGCGACCACAAGCGGGTGAGTGGTGGTTAAGCTTGCTTGATGTAGGTCAAGGTTTGGCGATAGTCGTGCAAACTCAGCATCATGTCATGATCTATGATACTGGGGTGCGTTACCCCGGTGCTTTTGATGCAGGACGCGATGTCGTTTTACCTTTCTTAGAAGCGCGTCATTTAGACAATATTGATCTGCTTGTCATCAGTCATGGTGATAATGATCATAGTGGGGGTGCCGCGAGTCTTGTGGCAGCAGCCAATATTAAACAAATCTTAAGTAGCATCCCTGAGAAATTTAAAGCATGGTGGGTCAATCATTGCATGGCAGGACAGAGCTGGCGGTGGGATGGTGTTGATTTTGCAGTGTTGGCGCCAGCTCCAGGTGCGGCTTATGAAGGAAATGATAGTTCGTGTGTAATCAAAATACAGTCAGCACAGGGTTCAGCCTTATTGACTGGAGATATTCAACGTAATACGGAACATTATTTATTAGCCAATGAGCAAGAGGCTTTGGTGTCCGATGTATTAGTGGCGCCACACCATGGTAGTTTAAGTTCATCCATCGAGAGCTTTGTGCAGGCTGTTCGACCAAAGATCGTGCTATTTGCGACCGGGTTTTTAAATCGCTATCATTTCCCGCATCCTAAAATTGTGTCCCTTTATCAAAAATATCATGTTAAGATGTACAGTTCCGCGCGAGATGGGGCTATACAGCTACGTTTTAAGCCAAATGGTCAATTAATCGTTAATACTGCAATTAAGCATGAAAAGCACGCTCAACTATAATTTTGGTCTTAAGCTCAATGGCTTTAAGGTTTATCGACGGTTACTAATTTATGTTTCTCGCTATTGGCTAGGCTTGGCGCTGGGAGTTTTGGGCACGATTGGTGTTTCGAGTGTGGAAGCCAGTGTCACCTGGTTAATTAAGCCGATCATTGATGAGGGCTTTGCTGATAAAAATAAACTCTTCATTCATTGGTTACCGCTTATTCTGGTCGTTATTTTCTTTTTACGCTCCCTTGCTAATTTTGCATCCAATTATTGTATGAATCGTGTGTCACGCAGTGTCATCATGAATCTACGTGAAGATTTGTTCAGCCATTTAGTGCGGTTACCTGCTAGTTTCTATGATCAACATAGTTCAGGTTATTTGCTCGCTACCATTATTTACAATGTGGATCAGGTAGCGGCTGCAAGCTCTAGTGCTCTAATCAATTTATTGCGCGAAGGCTCGCTCATGATTGGCATGATCTTAGTTATGTTTTTTACGAGTTATCGTCTAACTTTAACTCTGCTTATCGTGGCGCCTTTTGTTTTTTTAGTGGTGAAGTTTGGTGGTAAAAGGATTCGTCGCTTAGGTCACCATGTGCAGGATTCAGTTGGGGATGTGACTCACTTAGCTGAGGAATCGATCGAGTGCTATAAAGTAGTTCGCTTAAATAATTCGGAAGATCGTGAATTAGCCAAATTCTCTAAAGCCGCAGCTAATAATCGCAATCAGCAACTTAAGATAGTGATGACTAGCAGTATTAATGATTCACTCATTCAGATGATTTTAGTTTTGCCAGCAATTGCATTGTTATCGTTCTCGGCCGCGTCCTTGCATGTCACGGCGGGTACTTTTGCGGCAATCCTTGTTGCCATGTTCGGTTTATTGCGTCCGGCAAGACGCTTATCCGGCGTACAAAATTCTATTCAACAAGGTATTTCTGGTGCCGCTAGTATTTTTGCACTAATGGATGAGAAAGCTGAACAAGATACAGGTACGCATGTATTAGCTACTGTGCAAGGCAAAATTGAATATCAAAATCTTAGCTTCGCCTATCAGTCTGCTCCTGAAAATCTTGTTTTGCAGGATATTAATTTAACGATCGAAGCTGGTAAAACGGTAGCAGTTGTTGGACGCTCCGGCGGTGGCAAGTCTACGCTAATTAGTTTGTTAGCGCGTTTCTATGATGTGTCTAGAGGTGTGATTAAAATTGATGGTTATGATATTCGTGATTGCACATTAACGAGTTTGCGTGATCATATTGCTATGGTGTCGCAGCACACCAGTTTATTTAACGATACCATTGCTAATAATATTGCCTATGGTTTTGACGGCGCTTCTCATTCAGCGATTGAAGCTGTAGCGCGTGATGCCTATGTAATGGAGTTTGCTGAGCAACTGCCTAATGGTTTGGATACATGGGTCGGTGAAAATGGTGTTATGTTGTCTGGCGGACAAAAGCAACGCATCGCTATTGCTCGTGCACTCTTAAAAAATGCACCGATTTTAATTTTGGATGAAGCTACTTCTGCTCTGGATACACATTCAGAACGCTATATTCAAGAAGCCTTGGTGCGTCTCATGAAAAATCGTACGACTTTAGTGATTGCGCACCGCTTATCAACCATCGAAAATGCAGACAGTATTTTAGTGATGGAGCAGGGCAGAATTATTGAACGAGGCTCGCATCAAGAACTTTTAAGCTTAGGTGGCGCTTATGCAGAGCTTTACAATATGCAGTTTGATAATGGCTAGGACCAGCTGACATTTGCTTTCTCAACGTGAAAATTGAGATGATTTAGAGCAAATAGGGCTTCATTTGAGGCCTAATAGTACGACTATTTAACGAAAAAGAAGCCCTATTTGGGCAAATCACGCTCAATTTACAACTGGGAAAGTAAATGTCAACTGGTCCTAAGCTACGCCGAGCTTTGCTGAATTCTTGGTATCAAGAAACTCGTTGGTTTACTTATCTATTATTACCCTTCAGCCTAGTCTTCTACAGTGTCCAGAAAATCCGTTACTTTCTTTATCAAACGGGCATTTTAAAACAAACTACTTTTAAGGTACCTGTTATTGTCGTGGGTAATTTAAGTGTGGGTGGTACTGGCAAAACACCGCTAATGGCGAGCTTGGCTAATTATTTGCAATCGGTAGGGTTCAAGCCAGGTATAGTGTTGCGCGGTTATAATGGCCGAGCTAAAAATTGGCCACAGATTGTTTCAGCTCAATCAGATCCATGTTTGGTGGGTGATGAAGCCGTATTTCTCGCTCAGCAAACGCGGCTTCCTGTGGTTGCTGCACCGCGCCGCGTTGCTGCTGTGCAAACGCTGATTAATCATTTCTCATGCGATGTTGTTTTAAGTGATGATGGCTTGCAGCACTATGCCTTAGGTCGTCAAGTTGAAATAGCGGTCTTAGATGGCAAATATCGTTTAGGGAATGGGTACTGCTTACCTGCAGGACCTTTGCGTGAGCCCCCGAGCCGCCTTAAGCAGGTCGATTTTGTGGTGGTGAATGGTAGGAGTGCTACGCAAAATGAATACGCGATGCAGCTTATACCGGACAAACTATATAAGCTGCTAGATCCCACTCAAACTTGGAACATGCCATTGCTGGAAGCCGTGAAAGTGCATGCCATCGCCGGCATTGGCTTTCCACAACGTTTTTTTGAAACCTTGACGCAGCTGAGCTTTGAGGTTATTCCGCATCCCTTTCCTGACCATCATCTCTTTAGCGCGAATGATATCAATCTGCCTGATTATCCCATCATCATGACAGCCAAAGACGCGGTCAAATGCCAAGCTTTTGCCGATGAACGCCATTGGTGCTTAAGTGTTAAGGCTGAACTGACGGAGTCATTTTTATCAACCATTTGTAAAAAACTAGGGCCGGCTAGTGTGGTTGGGGCCGGGCGTAGCTTGGGCTGAGCTTGCGAGTCCGCGAGCATGCGCGGCCCACTACCCGATAATGATTCTGTTCACAATTTTGAATTACGGACGGTCTTGTAGGGGCGCTCTGGTGTGTAACTTGGACACACGCCTTGCTTTGAATTAGCCACGGTCTTGTAGGGGCAGGCCCCCGTGCCTGCCCTCTTTCCGTTGGGTGTATGTGTGGTAAATGGCATCGATGTACGATTGAGAGGCTAAGCACCCAATATCCACACAAGTATCCCCCCTACAGCCCAAGCTGCGGCTCGATGATCGGGGCTGGTGTAAATGGGTGCCCGCCCTCTATAGTTGGGTGCGTGTGTGGAAAATGGCATTTATGCGTAATTGATAGGGCAATCACGAGTGGATTACCCCCACATACAAGCTAGATTTTAAGGCGCGACTCAGCTAGAGTAGGGCGTTTAAATCTATAGGGCTAAGCCCAGGATTAACGCCTTTAAGGGCGCCCCTAGAAATCAGATATTTTGACTCAAAATATTAAGGCAAAGAACAGTTTCTAGAGCTGCTATTAAGAGTGAAAGAGTTACAACCCGCTCTGAAGGGATTTATCAATCATCAGTCAATGAAGAGTATTTATTTATGCTAAAAACAATACGCGGCTATTTTTCAAACGATATTTCTGTCGATCTTGGTACTGCCAACACCTTGGTATGTGTAGATGTCGGAAATGGACAATTTGAGATTAAAGTGAATGACCCAACTGTAGTAGCCATTTACAGAGAACCTAACGCAGGTCGAGGTCGTGTAGTAGCCGTCGGTATGGAAGCTAAACGAATGCTGGGGCGTACCCCCGCTAATATCGAGGTAATTCGCCCTCTAAAAGATGGTGTGATTGCCGATTTCCACGTTACGGAAAAGATGCTGCAGCATTTTATTGCTAAAGTTCACCAAAATCGCTTCTTGCGTCCAAGCCCACGAGTTCTTGTATGTGTGCCCTCGGGTGCTACCCAAGTAGAACGTCGTGCGATTAAAGAATCTGCTCTGAGCGCTGGTGCCCGTGAAGTATATCTAATAGATGAACCCATGGCGGCTGCTATCGGCGCAGGCTTACCGATTGAGCAAGCGGTAGGTTCGATGGTTGTTGATATCGGTGGTGGTACAACTGAAGTAGCGATTATTTCATTAAGCGGAATCGTGTATGCCGAATCTGTGCGCATCGGCGGTGATCGTTTCGACGAAGCTATTATCAACTACGTCCGTCGCAATTATGGGATGTTAATTGGTGAAAGTACCGCTGAGCGTATTAAACAAACCATTGGTACCGCTTTCCCAAGTAACGAAGTGATTGAAATCGAGGTGCGTGGCCGTAACTTAGCTGAAGGTGTACCACGTAGCTTAACGATTAACACCAATGAAATTCTAGAAGCACTGCAAGAGCCTTTAGCTGGAATTGTTGGTGCAGTGCGTGCCGCTCTTGAGCAAACGCCGCCTGAACTTGCAGCTGATATTGCTGAGCGTGGTATGGTATTAACCGGCGGTGGTGCGTTATTGCGTGATTTAGATCGTTTATTAATGGAAGAAACTGGCTTGCCAGTTATCATTGCTGAAGATCCTTTAACTTGCGTGGCTCGTGGGGGCGGTCGTGCTTTAGGATTGATGAAGGTATTAGGTGACAGCTTCTTGGCTCGTGAATAATACATCACGCGCAAATCCGTGGTATTTTTTTCTGCTTAAATTTCTAGGGAGGAAGATTTCGCGCTTTCTCCTTCGAGACTTTCCCATTGCGAAAGAAAAGCTCGGCTGAAGTCACGTTATTAACTTTTAAATCCGCACTCATAACTGGCGGTTGTTTTATGGGGTCAAGGAGGAAGCGTTATCAAACCTATCTTTAAGCAAAGTCCTTTATCGGGCTTAGGTTTAACAATCTTGCTTATTTTGAGTTTTAGTTTGTTTTTTTGGGAACAAAGCTCACCATTTTGCCGTCATCTGCGTTTTCAGTTTTCCTTACTCACCTTGCCAGTGCAGAAATTAGTAGATGCGCCTGTGCGATTATTTTCTTGGGTTTCCAGTACTATTGTGACTCAGCAACATCTACTCGATGATAATGCACGCTTGCGCGCTAATGAGCTTCTTTTAGAAGCAAAATTACAAAGGCTGGTTGCTTTACAAACAGAAAACCAAAGTTTGCATCAGCTGTTGAACTCTTCGGCGCATGTTGGAGGGGAAACAATTGTGGCCCAGCTTTTGGCAGTGGACTTAGACCCCTTAGTGCAGCAAGTCATTTTAAACAAGGGCCGTAAAGATAAAGTTTATGAAGGACAGCCCGTGCTGGATGCTTATGGAGTCATGGGCCAGGTTGTCACCGTCGGACTTTATACCAGTCGGGTATTACTGATTTCTGATCCTCGCAGTGCTATTCCAGTCCAAGATAGTCGAAGTGGAATGCGTGCCATCGCTGTAGGATCGGGTTCTGCTGGCTCATTATCTTTGTTACATGTACCGGATATGTCAGATATTCGTGAAGGTGATTTGTTGGTCAGTTCAGGCCTCGGACTACGCTTTCCAGCGGGATATCCAGTTGGAAAAGTGCAAAAGCTAGAGAGAATTTCAGGTAAGGCGTTTGTGTCTGTAGTCGTAACACCGGCAGCACGTTTGCATAAGACAGAACAGGTTTTATTAGTGTGGCCTGAAAAAAATGATCAATACGAAGAAGTACAGCAGCAGCTTCTGCACCACCATTTAGGAGGTGTTTTGCCAAGTTCGGATGCCGCTACATGAAACATGAATCACTGGGTATCTGGTTAAAATTTAGCTTGAGTATTCTATTGGCCTTAGTGCTTTCAATTTTACCTTTATCTGCAGCGCTGAATTGGTGGCAGCCCGCCTGGTTATTGCTAGCTTTAATTTTTTGGATATTTGCTGAACCAACGCGTGTAGGTTTATTTACAATCTGGTTGTTGGGTTTGTATTTTGATTTATTGACAGAGTCGCCATTGGGGCAGCACGCTATTCCCTTGCTTTTGGTTGGCTATCTATTGCTTAAGTTTCACGCTCGATTAACGATCTTTCCCTTTGCCCGTCAATTTTTAGTAATGTTTATTTTAGTGCTATTCTATTATGGAATTCAGTATGAGTTAGCGCATCTGACCCATTCTTTTAACTGGAGTATACAACTCTTATATCCTGTTATTAGTACCAGCATTTTATGGATTATTGTGTTCAATTTATTAAAGAGCTATCAACATCATTTAAAAAAATGGTAGAGGTGGTCAGTTGAAAAGACTAGCCGGGGAAACAATTTGCTTCAGATTCGAAATTTTTTTTCTAAACCCATAATCGCAAAGATGATTAAACAGATTAACTGGTTAGTCATTTCGGCTATCTTGTTAATTGCTCTTATTCTTAATTTGCTGCGTATTTATCTTCCTGGAACTTTCACTAATCAACGAGCTTATTTCGAACAGTGGGCATCACAAGCTGTTCGTGTGCCAGTTAAAATTGAAGGGATTCATGTCGAGTGGCATCACTTTTCCCCGATGATTGCCTTTGATCATGTGACGGTGCTGACACAGAATTCAAAGCCGCTGCTTTATATCCAGGAATTGGATATACAAATTAATCTTTTTGATAGCTTGTTAAACTGGAAATTATTGCCGGGCATAGTAATTTTAGATGGGGCGCATCTAGAGTTACGCCAATCCGCCAGTTCGCAGCTTAACTTTGATGACACGAGTTATTTGAGCGGCAAGGATTTACTCCGTCAAACCTTGAGTTGGAATGATACGCTGACATGGCTGCTCACGCAGGGTACTGTCGTATTGCAAAATGTTTCTGTCTCCTGGCGACGTCCTGATGGCACCATCGTGCCAATTAAGAAGCTCAATTTACAAATTACCCAAAAGGGCTTTGGTCGATCGATTGTAGGTAATGCAGAACTTGCCAATGATTTGACGCATCGAGTCGTTTTTGGTGCGGTGCTCAAAAATTTAGATTTACAGAAAATGCGTTTTGATAGTGATATCTATCTATATTTAAATGATATGCATTTAGTTAATTGGTCAAAATTACCCTTTATTGCTCAGTATTTGGCTAAATATAAAGTTTCTCAAGGCGAAGCTAATGTGCAAGTGTGGATGCAGTGGAAAAGAATGCGATTACGCTCTATTCAGGCTGAGATCAATGCCGAAAAAATTATCATTCAAACGCCTATTGCTAACCAAAAATGGGTAATTGGCGATTTATCAGCTAATGCTGCATGGAAGGGTTTCGGGCAAGGCTGGCAGATAACAGCTGATCATATTCGCGCTCACTTTAATGATGAAGAATGGTTTGATAATGCAATCGGTATAGAAAATTCTGAAGCTACGGTTGATCAAGCAGCTTATCAAATTTTAGCGCTGAAATTTCTTAAAATGCTCGATATCAAATTAGTTCTAGCGCAATTGCCGAACTTCAATCCTGATATCAAGCGCAATTTCTTGAAACTCAATCCGCAAGGCAGTTTGAACAATCTAGTGGTACGACATGAGGGCCATGAGGCTTGGGATGCTAATTCCGTAAAACTCAGCGCAGATCTATCACAGTTGAGTGCTGATGCTTGGGATGAATGGCCTGAGTTTAGTCATTTGAGTGGATGCTTATATTGGTCTCGGCAAATGACCCAGTTAAGTATCGATAGTCACGAATTCTCATTGCGATGGCCGGCCGTTTTTTCGGCACCTTTATTGTTGAATCAATTTAAACTTAATTTGAATTACTTACCCACTGAAAACCAGTGGACTCTAAATGTGAATTCATTTCTTTTGGCGGATGATAATGCCTCAATCCAAGGAATGCTTAATTACAATCACTCAGACTCTAACAATCAGCTCAGTATTGATTCAAAATTTAATTTTTCCGATCTGAGCCAAATAGCGGCTTATCTACCTCAATCCAAAATGGATGTAGACCTATATAGTTGGCTGGTGAGTTCATTTAAACAAGGTGGGTCAATTAGTTCGGGGGCTTTCATATTTGAGGGAAATCCGGCTGATTTTCCCTTTGAGAAAGCTCAAGGACATTTTCAAGCATTAGCCAATGTAAAAGATGTCAATTTGGAATTTGATCCTGCATGGCCTGTCGTTGAAAAAATTAATGGCGAACTATTCTTTGATAATGCGTTAATGCACATAGATGATACCCACGCGGTTATTGCAGGTAATCCAATCACTCATATTAATGCTGTAATCCCCGACTTAGCACAAGCTTTGTTATTGGTGGAGGGTCATGTTGATTCTGATTTAGCTGCAGGCCTCAGCTTTTTGCAGAATACTCCAATGGAGCTCGGGCAAAAAATGAAAGTCCTAGCCTTAAAAGGACTACTGAACTTAGATCTAAAATTACAAATTCCATTGAGTAAACTTGCAGATGCACATTACAAATTTCAAACATTAGGTCATTTAACGACTGATAATGCTTATATGAATTTGTTGCCTTTAAATCTCGAGCTGACTGATCTGAAAGGGCGCTTTGATTTTACAGAAGATAGCATAACGGCGCCCAGTGTGACTGCTAAGCTTTATAATGACCCTATTTCCATTGTAATAGACACCCTGAAATTAAAAACTGCCCCACCGGTGGCACAGTTTAATTTCATCGGTCGCTTTGATGTCGATCAACTGCAAAAAAAACTGAACAATAAATGGCTGAATTTCTTTCATGGGTCGGCCGCTTATCAGGCACAGTACAATTTATATTTGGGAGATTCTAAAGAGCAAAATTTGTTTAGTTTGGTATCCAATCTTCAGGGCATCAGTATCGATGCTGATTCGCTCTATCATAAAAGTGCTGATCAAATTGTTATGCTGGAGGGCAGTGCCAAAATTAAAGATGGTCAACCCATTTTGCTGGATGCACGTTACGGCTCTGATTTATCATTAGCATTGAGCTTTTTAAGACAGGGCAATAATTTAGAGCTCGCGAGTGGAGAATTAGCGGTGAGGTCTGAGCTTGCGCAACAGCAAAGCACGCCCGGTTTTGTTGTGTCGCTTAATTTACCTAGTTTTGATTGGTCTAAATGGCAAGCTGTTATTGCCAAGTATTCGGATTTTTTGACAGCTGAAAATTTAAAAGCGGCTGATTTTTTAAGATTAATCCATCTTAAGGCGGATACCGTCGAACTTTACAATCATCATTTGAAGAAAGTGGATTTGCAGCTTCGACCAACTGAAGCACAGTGGCAGATTGATATCACATGTCCTACAGTGGCGGGCAAAATTATTTTGCCGCGTAATAGTGAGCACCCATCGGTTAAAGCAGAATTAGAGCATCTTTATGTTGCTGCCGATGATTCGCTTGATTCGCGTGAATCTAATTTGGCTGCTTGGCCTACATTGGAGCTCACTATAGATGATTTACGTTATTTAGACCGTAGTCTTGGTTATGTCATCTGGCAAAGCCATCCTATTCCTAAAGGGCTTGAGATTAACAAGTTAGAGCTTAGCTCCAGCGATTACGATTTAGTACTCTCTGGCAGCTCAGTGATCGATAAGCTTAAGAAATACAGCTCTGAAATAAGTGGTCGAATTAATTCCAGAAATTTTGGAACTTTACTCAATAACCTCAAGATAAGTAGCGATTTAGCAGATGCCGATGGCGTCATTGATTTTTCTTTACATTGGTTAGGTTCTATATCAAAGCCACAATTACCGAGCTTAACAGGCTATCTTGATTTGGATTTAAAGGACGGCGTTATTGTTCATTTAAGTAATGGTGCGCGTTCCAGCATTGGTTTTGGCCGCTTAATGAATTTGTTCAGTTTGCAGATCTTGCCAAGCTTGTCACACTTATCGAGCAAGGGTTTTGATTTTACTATGCTGAAGGGACATTTCGACTTGAAAAACGGTAATGCAACTACTAGCACTGTCATGATGGACGGCCCGATCGCCAAAGTAGTTGCCAAAGGTCGGATCGGTTTTGTAGCGCAAGATTATGATATCGTTATGACCGTGCGACCTTATGTGACATCGAGTCTACCAACGATTGCCGGCTTAGCTCTGGCTAACCCGATAATTGGCCTAGTTGGTTGGGTGGTGAATAAGGTTGTCATTAGTCCGGCCGTTAGTCGTGCTATGCAATTCGAATATCAAATTACCGGCCCATGGCAAAAGCCAACTGTGATAGAGTTAGGGAAATCTCAGTCGAATCCCTAGGATAATACAAACATGCTACAAACTAATCATATCGAAATCGCCACGCAACACTTATTGTTGCCGGCTTCTTTAATTGAACGCGAACTTGAAAATATTTTGACTCAAGCTTTGGGCAAGAATATTGATGCGGCTGATATATACTTGCAAAGCTCGCAACAAGAACATTGGTCGCTTGAAGACAGTTTGGTTAAGGACGGGAGCTTTAGTATCGATAAGGGCTTTGGTTTGCGAGTCATCAGTGGTGAAAAAACCGGTTTTGCTTATGCAGATGAAATTAGTGTTGACACCTTAGAAAGCGCTGCTCGATCTGCACGCAGCATTGTAAAAGCCGGACAAAGCTTAGCCATAAAAATTTCTTCAGCTCCTGCTACGCAAAACTTTTACTCAGCTCTCAATCCCCTCAACTCAATCACTGATGCAGAAAAAATTGAATTACTTTACAAAGTAGATCGTTTAGCACGAGCCAAAGACGCGCGTGTGAAAGAAGTGATGGCTTCACTCTCTGCATCTTACGAAGCCGTACTGATTTTAAGTACGGATGGTTCCTTAGCTGCTGATCTTCGCCCCTTAGTTCATTTTTCTTGCCGGGTGATCGTGGAACAAAATGGTCGACGTGAATCAGGTGGTACAGGATCTGGAACTCGTGGCAGTTATGAGTTTTTTCTACGAGAAAATCATCTCGAGAACTCCGTTAACAAGGCTGTAGAACAAGCACTACGCAATTTAGAAGCGATTCCGACACCTGCAGGAACCATGCCAGTGGTGTTAGGACCTGGCTGGCCAGCTGTTTTATTGCATGAGGCAGTTGGACATGGTTTAGAGGGTGATTTCAATCGCAAAGGTAGTTCGGCGTTTAGTCAACGCTTAGGTCAGGTAGTGGCCTCAACTTTATGTACTATCGTTGATGATGGTACTTTACAAGATCGACGTGGCTCGTTGAGTTTAGATGATGAAGGTACGCCGACTGAAGCGACGGTTTTGATTGAAAATGGCGTATTAAAAAATTATATGTTGGATAAGTTAAATGCGCGCTTACTGAATATGAAGCCAACCGGCAATGGGCGACGCGAATCTTATGCGCATTTGCCCTTACCGCGCATGACGAATACTTATATGTTGCCGGGAAAATCAGAGCCTGGGGAGATTATTGCCTCAATTGACAAGGGTATATATGCCGTTGATTTTTCAGGTGGCCAAGTTGACATCACTTCTGGAAAGTTTGTGTTCACGACTAAAGAAGCCTATTGGATAGAAAAGGGAAAAATTGTGGCACCGATTAAGGCGGCTACTTTAATAGGTAATGGACCTGAAGTTTTAACTCGAGTCTCAATGGTTGGTAATGATTTAGCTTTAGATGATGGTATTGGTACTTGTGGTAAAGCGGGTCAAAGTGTACCAGTGGGAGTCGGGCAGCCTACACTTAAAATTGATGCGATGACTGTGGGGGGTAGTCTCTCAGAATAATTTTATGGCTCAATGATTGCTTTGGAAAGCGGGCGTTATGCACGAAGCTAAAATACCGATTAGCTTTACTTGCTACGCTGCAATAACCATTTTGAGTTTTAAGTTTATCTGTGAAAAATATCACACAATTTCGAGCAAAATCTATCTAGAAATACCGTATTTCTTCTTATTTTGTGTGCGAAGTTTCTCACGCTGGGCAAATTGCTTGACAGTGCGAGAAAGCGCTTGGTATAAAGACGCACTACTGATCTCGCAAGAGTTCACTCGGCGATTGCAGAATTGGTACAATCATCGAGTCAATTGTGTTGTAATACTCCAGCTCAACTGGAGTTACTTCTTCACGGTAGGGGTTTCAAAGAGGAGAATTTCAATTCTCCCCATTGAGTCGTAAGTCGCGAATTTACTTCGTGGCTAGCGAAATCCCACAAAAGGGAAATACCAGGAGTCTACTCTTGATATTTTATTTCAAACATAGCAAGGATTTACATCGTCATGAATAAAACTGAACTTATTGAGAAAATTGCAGAAGGTGCTGAGTTGTCTAAGGCAGCGGCTGGTCGCGTACTAGAAATCATTCACGAATCAATTACAGAAGCATTAATCGCAGATGGAAAAGTCGTGATTGCTGATTGGGGTACTTATGCTGTTAGCGAACGTGCGGCACGTAGTGGACGTAACCCTCAAACAGGTGAAACTATCCAGATTGCAGCTTCTACTTCAGTTAAGTTCAAAGCTGGTAAAAAACTTAAAGATGCTGTTGGCAAGTAATTGTCGATAGGGCCTTTGTCCCCTGGTCATCAGTGACTAGGGGCCAGTCTCAGGGTCTACACACCTCCAGCAGCGGGCTTGATGGATTAGATTTAGATCTGCTAATTTTCTTCTTTTTTCTTGATTAAATAATTCAATTACGTTACTTTCTCGCCTCAGTCTAAACTGGTGTGTTTATCAATTTAGTAAACTGTTGGGTGCTTAGCTCAGCTGGTAGAGCGTCGCCTTTACACGGCGAATGTCGGGGGTTCGATCCCCTCAGCACCCACCAACCGCCTCCAAACTACTTAGGAGGTTGAGCTTGGGCTGAATGTGTTCGGAGTGGTAGTTCAGTTGGTTAGAATACCGGCCTGTCACGCCGGGGGTCGCGGGTTCGAACCCCGTCCACTCCGCCAACCTTTGGTTGTAGGCTTTATAAAAAGCCTGCATCAAATGAAAATCATAATAGGTATCTTTGCGCAATGCTGCAAAACATTCGAGAGCGTATACAAGGATGGTTCGCCGGGATCATCATAGCCCTGATTGCACTTTCCTTTATTTTCTTCGGTATCGAGTCCTATCTTAAATCAGACAATCCAAATTTAGCCACTGTAGCGGAAGTGAATGGCGATAAAATTACGGCTCAGCAATTGCAAGAACGCTATCACCGTCTCTTGGATCAAATTCCTAATGCCAATGCGCTGAGCGAACAGTCACGTGAACAAATCCAACAACAAGCTTTAACCCAGCTTATTAATGAAGTCGCCTTAATTCAAATCGCACGTGAAATGGGTTTAGAAGTGAGTTCAGAAGAGTTAAGCAAAGCTATAATATCGGTGCCTGCATTTCAAATTGATGGTCGGTTTTCATTGGCACATCTTCAACAAGTATTAATGGCTAATCATTTAACTTTAGCGGCTTTTGAAGAACAAATGAGTCGAATGCTCCTGTTGAATCAACTACGAGCGCAAATACAAAACACGACTTTTACTTTGCCACGAGAAGTGCTGCAAAGTTATGCGCTATTAGAGCAACAACGTGATATTGGATACTTTGAAATCTCTGTTAAGCAAGTGGCCGCTAATTTTCATGCTAGTGAGCTACAGATTCAAGATTATTACCGCGGACATCAAAATGTATTTATGGTGCCAGAACAATTAAGCATCCAGTATGTTCAACTTTCACCAGCACAAGTCGCGAAACAAGTGAAACTGAGTGATGCTGAGATTCATGATTACTACCAACAACATCTCAATAGTTTTCCAAAAAATAAAAAATTTGCGGAGCTTAAAGCCAACATTGAGCAAAACCTTCGCCAAGAAAAAACTGAGCAACTGTTGGCTGAGCAAAGCGAAGAATTGGCTAACTTAAGT
Organism: Coxiellaceae bacterium; assembly: GCA_041689165.1. Classification (GTDB taxonomy): domain Bacteria; phylum Pseudomonadota; class Gammaproteobacteria; order Coxiellales; family Coxiellaceae; genus CAIQCE01. The sequence goes on along the minus strand of JBDNGR010000059.1, from coordinate 7,201 downwards.
TTTACTCATCCTGACAGCTTAGAAGCGATTGCTAAGGACTTACAGCTCCCTATTCAACAAACACCTAATTTTACACGCCAGGGTTTAAAAACAGGCATCCTCAGTGAACCAAAAGTTGTGGCTGCGGCATTTAGTGAAGAAGTGCTAGAGGATGGAGATAATAGCAATCCCGTCGAATTGAAAGAGGGTAGCTTGTTAGTCTTGCGGATCAATAAACATCAAGCAGCGGCAGCTAAACCGCTAGCTGAGGTGCGATCGGAGATCGAAGAAAAATTAATGGCCAGACAAGCTCAGCAAAGTTCACGACAGTTGGCTGAACGAGTCATGCGTGCGCTTAATAAGGGTTCTACTGTTAGCGAATTGGCGCAGCAATACCAATTGCATTGGTTAACGCGTAATGGGATTAAGCTTGATAGCGCGCTTCTACCACGTGTTTTAGTAGCGGCGGCTTTTAACCAGCCTTTCGATGGTCAAGCTTCAAAAGCCGTCTTAGTGGCTTTGCCGCAGGGCGATTACGCGGTGTTGCAAGTGCTTGCACAACACTCAGGATCAGCAGCCCAGCTCACTAAAGCTCAACAAAAAGCATGGTTGGTGCAAATGGCGGCTCATCAAGCGCAAGTTGAATATGAGCTCTATGAGCAAGCCATCTTGCAGCGAGCGAAGATTAAATCTAAAAACTTAGCTAAACTCGACCAATCCTAAATTTGTTGGCTCGTAAGTGGCTGAGATTCTATCCTATTTGATTTCATGACCCTCGCCGAAGCTTGCTTGCAAGCATAAGACCGGCCGATCTGTGGGATATCCGCTACTCGTAGCGTAGCTATTTGCTCAATTATTTGTTCAATTACTTAACTAAAATTGAGCTATCCTAATGATATATATCATTAAAATTTTTAGGTTGTTTGGTGGGAGGGTGTGCGTACTTAGTACTGAAATTGAACAGGCCTTGAGGGTGCTAAGCGTTATGCTAGAGTTTCTTTTACCCGTAAAAGGGGATGTAATTGTTAAGACCTTCTAATAAGGATTGTTAGACCTAGTTAAGCAAGGATTGCTTTAAGGGAATCTTAACAACTACATGCCTTATCTTCTAGATAGTAGCGAATAAGGCGGTTTAAGGTCTGTGTTATTGGTAAGGATATCCAAGATGGGCATGGACGCCCAGAGCAGACCCACCGATTTCTAAAAAAACCTGCCAAAGCAGGTTTTTTTTGCCTAAAATTTTTCGTCATTAAGGATTCTGCTACAGTAACTCAAAAGCTTTATAAAAGATTTCTCGACGTAATGTAATTGTCCTTCATGGGCCTGTTGCCTGTTGCACGCTATTTGTTTAAGGCGAAAACCGAGATGATTTAGCTAAAATTGACACCCATTTGAGGCGGAATAGTTTGACTATTTAACGAAAAAGGGTGTCAATTTTAGCAAATCATGCTCAGTGCCTTTTGCTCAATCAGAACGCCTCAACCTCTTGCAAGTTGAAACCCTAGGTTCGCCTCTTGAGGTGCGATGGGACTATGGATTGGCCGTCCGCCCAGCTTCGGGTGAGGTATTTGACCCATTCTTTCCCATCACCTAAACTTCCCAGCTTTCATCTTAGGAAAGTCATATGTCAAAGCCCGCCCTTAACCTGGAAGCTCTAAACCAAGCTCCTCTAGCGCAACAGCCTTTTCCGTATGTAGTGATTACAAATTTTGTGAATCCGGAATTAATGGCTGGTATATTGGCCGCTTTTCCAGAGATAGAGCAGGGCGGCAGTTTCCCGGTAAGCAGTAACGAAGCTCAAGGTGATTTGGCATCCTTATTAGCTGAACTTGAGGGGCCAGCGCTGAAGGAGGCTGTAGCAAAGAAGCTTGGTATGGAGCTCGGTGAGCACCCACCTATGATCACTTTTCGCGCTTATTCACGGGCTAAAGATGGCCAAATCCACACCGACTCTAAGTCAAAATTAGTGACCTTATTGATTTATTTGAATCCCAGCTGGGAGGCTAGCACAGGCCGTTTGCGAGTTTTATATGATGGGGAAAAGCTTGAGCCTTATGCTGCAGAAATTTCACCGATCTTTGGTTCGAGTTTGCTTTTTAAAGTGACTGACAACTGCTGGCATGGCTACGAAGCCTTTACCGGAATTAGGCGCTCCATCCAGCTCAACTATATGGCCACAGCGGGTGGCACACGTAAGCATCTCTTTTTGCACCGTTTATCAGCTTGGGTTAAGCAAGCTTGGGCGTAGGGGCAATACTTGTGTGGGTATTTGGGTGGTTGCCCTCTTGAGTGTACATCGGTGTTATTTCAGAGAGGGCGGGGACAGGGCCCTGCCCCTACAAGACCGTGGTTAATTCAGAGGCCGCGTCGACGCCCAAGCAAGGTCCACACCAACTTTAACTCGCTTATTCCACGGTATTTTACCTTGTTTCCCCCTCCCTAGTTAGCTAGAATGGGCGCTCTTTTAGTGTGCCCAGATATTATGACCAGAAGAGAGATAAATGCGTAGAACCTTAATTGCTGGTAACTGGAAAATGAATGGCACGCGTGCCAGTGTTGAAGTTTTATGCCAAGACTTAAAAAATGAATTGGTTGCGGCACAGGCACAGCAGAGCATCTCTTCTGAAGTTGAGTGGGCTGTTTTCCCTCCCACTATTTTTTTACAAGACTGTCAAAAAGAATTGGCAGGCACGTATTTTAAATGGGGTGCGCAAGATGTATGTGAGCATGCTTATGGTGCTTTCACTGGGGAAATCTCCGCCAGCATGTTGAAAGAGTTTGGCTGTGAATATGTGATTGTGGGTCACTCTGAACGCCGCACGCTTTATAAAGAAACTGATATGGAAGTGGGTTTAAAATTTGTAGCGGCTCTGCATTATGGATTAAAGCCAATTTTGTGCGTCGGTGAATCCGAAGCTGAGCATGAAGCCGGGTTAAGTTTGAAAGTGGTTCATGAGCAAATGGCTGCTGTTTTAAGTATGGATGAAAATCTAGCTAAGTTAGAAAACGCGGTTATCGCTTATGAACCTGTTTGGGCAATTGGTACTGGTAAAAATGCCACACCAGAACACGCACAAAAAATTCATGCAGCAATCCGTGAACAACTGGCTGAGCATCGTCCAAGCTTGGCTGAACAAATACGTATTATTTATGGTGGCAGCGTTAAGCCTGATAATGTAGCAGGCTTATTGGCTATGCCTGATATCGATGGAGCCTTAGTGGGCGGAGCTTCACTACAAGCAAAACAATTTATCGCAATAGGTGCCGCATGCAATCGTTAATTTTGGTTTTACACGTTTTATTTTCTTTAAGCTTAATTGGCTTGGTTTTAATGCAACACGGCAAAGGTGCTGATGCGGGTGCGTCATTTGGTGGTGGTGCGTCTAATACGATGTTTGGCAGCCAGGGTTCAATGCCTTTTTTGGTGAAATTGACGGGTTTGATTGCGATCCTATTTATTAGCACTAGTTTGATATTGGGATATATGGCTTATCGTGTGCCGACTCCCGAAATAGCACCTGTAGCTGATAGCTACGCCAATGCATTGGATTCTGTTGCATCAGAAAACACTTTAGCCCTCAGTGAGTCAGATAAAAAATAGCCGAAGTGGTGGAATTGGTAGACACGCCGTCTTGAGGGGGCGGTGGCGCAAGCTGTGCCGGTTCGAGTCCGGCCTTCGGCACCAATTATCCTAAAATCTGCAGTTGCAATCGTAACGAGTTGCTTCAATTCACGAGACCTTACTGAGTAGATTGTAACTGAGAATTTTAGGATTAAGTTTAGATCTCTCAGAAAGAGAGACGGACAAATTATGTTAGAAAATTATTTTCCAGTATTAGTGTTTTTAGGGGTGGGTTTTGTGATTGGCATCACCCCGCAACTACTGTCATTTTTGCTAGGCCCACGTCGTCCGGATGAAGCAAAACTATCGCCCTATGAATGTGGTTTTGATGCTTTTCAAGATGCACGCATTCCCTTTGATGTTCGTTATTATTTAGTCGCTATTCTTTTCATTATTTTTGATCTTGAAACAGCCTTCTTATTTCCATGGGGCGTGGCACTACGCAAGATTGGTTGGCCAGGATTTTGGGCCATGATGATTTTCTTGAGCATTTTGGTGCTCGGTTTTATTTATGAGTGGAAGCGAGGAGCTCTCGAGTGGGAATAGTCGAACTACAAAAAAATGGCTTTTTATTAACTTCAGTGGAAAAATTGGTTAATTGGGCACAAAGTGGCTCACTTTGGCCCATGACGTTTGGTTTGGCCTGTTGTGCGATTGAAATGATGCACAGCGCGGCCTCTCGCTACGATCTTGATCGCTTTGGTATAATTTTTAGACCCAGTCCGCGCCAATCTGATGTGATGATAGTGGCGGATACTTTATGCAATAAAATGGCACCTGCTTTACGTAAAGTGTATGACCAAATGGCTGAACCGCGCTGGGTAATTTCAATGGGTTCTTGCGCTAACGGTGGTGGTTATTATCACTATGCTTATTCAGTAGTACGTGGTTGTGATCGCATTGTGCCGGTCGATATTTATGTGCCTGGCTGTCCTCCCACGGCACAAGCCTTATTGTATGGCATCATACAATTACAAAACAAAATTAAGCGTAGAAACCTCATCGAACGAGTAAAAAAATAATGTCGTCTTCGCTAGCACTACTTGAATTACTCCAACACGAATTTGCTAATCAAGTGGATTGTTTCGATTTGAGTTCGGATATGCCGACTCTTGAAGTGCCAGCGATTAATTTAATAGCGGTGGCGCACAAATTGCAGGCTGATTCACGTTTTGCCTTTGCACAGCTTATGGATCTATGTGGTGTTGATTATGCCGATTACGGTGTAGCTGAGTGGCGAACAGACGAAACTAGCGAGACCGGCTTCAGTCGTGGTGTTAATTGTCACTTAAATGAACGCCTGACCCCTTGGAATAAACCGCGTTTTGCGGTGGTTTATCATCTTTTATCTATAATGCATAACACGCGGGTGCGCTTACGTGTTTTCGTCGAATCGCATTCTCTCTTGGTTCCTTCAGTCATAAAAATTTGGCCGGCAGCAGATTGGTATGAGCGCGAAGCTTTTGATCTCTTTGGTATTGGCTTTGACGGACATCCTGACTTAAGACGTTTGTTAACAGATTATGGTTTTAAAGGTCATCCCTTCCGCAAAGATTTTCCGTTAGTGGGGCATGTAGAGCTACGTTATGATGCAGCACAAAAACGTTGTGTTTATGAGCCTGTCAGTATTCAAAATCGTGTAACAGTCCCTAAAGTGATACGTCATGATAATCGTTATCGTACAGATGCAGAAGCCGAGTTAGATCATGGTAGAAATTAAAAACTGTACCGTTAATTTTGGTCCGCAACATCCGGCGGCACACGGTGTGCTACGTCTAATTTTGGAACTAGATGGTGAAGTCATCCAAAATATAGACACTCATATTGGATTGCTGCACCGTGCGACCGAGAAGTTAGCCGAATCGAAGCCCTATAATCACAGCATCGGTTACATGGATCGTTTAGATTATGTTTCGATGATGGCCAATGAGCATGCCTATGTCTTGGCTATTGAAAAGTTGCTAAAACTGACACCACCGATTCGAGCGCAATACATCCGCGTCATGTTCGATGAAATTACGCGTATCTTGAATCATTTATTATGGTTGGGAGCGCACGCATTAGATATCGGAGCGATGACCGTATTTCTTTATTGCTTCCGTGAGCGTGAAGACTTAATGGATTGCTATGAAGCAGTATCAGGCGCACGTATGCATGCCACGTACTATCGACCAGGTGGTGTTTATCGTGATTTACCCGATCGCATGTCACAGTACAAAGTCTCGCGTTGGCACAATAAAAAAGCGGTCGAGAAACTCAATTATAATCGTCAAGGCTCGCTATTAGATTTTATCGATGATTTTACACAACGCTTTCCTAAACGGATTGATGAATATGAAACTTTGTTAACTGACAATCGTATTTGGAAGCAACGCACCGTAGATATCGGAATTGTGTCTCCCGAGCGTGCTCTGGCCCTGGGTTTTAGTGGGCCTATGCTGCGTGGCTCCGGTGTGGAATGGGATTTACGTAAAAAACAGCCTTATGAAGTTTACGATCGCTTGGATTTTGATATTCCAGTCGGAGTGAAAGGTGATTGTTATGATCGCTACTTGGTTCGCGTCGAAGAAATGCGCCAGTCAAATCGGATTATCCGTCAGTGCATTGATTGGTTACGTAAAAACCCTGGTCCCGTTATCACTGATGATCATAAAATTGCACCACCGCCACGCGTGATGATGAAAGAACAAATGGAAGCTATGATTGATCACTTTAAGCTATTTACTGAAGGCTATATTGTACCTGCCGGAGAAGCTTATGCTGCGATTGAACATCCAAAAGGTGAGTTCGGTATCTATATAGTGAGTGATGGGGCGAATAAACCTTATCGCCTTAAAATTCGTGCAGCCAGTTACCCGCATCTAGCAGCTTTGGCTGAGATTTCCAAAGGACATATGCTGGCGGATTTAGTGGCTTTAATTTCAAGTATTGATGTAGTGTTTGGTGAGGTAGATCGCTAATGACTTTTGTTATTGATGAAGCTGTAAAACAACAAATTGATCACTGGTTGGCAAAATATCCGGCTGATCAAAAGCGTTCTGCGATCGTACCGGCATTGACTTTGGTGCAAGAACAAAACGGAGGCTGGCTCAGTGATGCAGCAATGGCAGCCGTTGCTGATTATTTACAAGTGCCGGCCATTTTTGTATATGAGTTGGCAACATTTTACGATCAGTATGAATTGAAACCAGTGGGTAAGCATAAGATTTCAATTTGCACCAATGTCTCTTGTCAATTGCGTGGCGTCCAAGAAGTTGTGGCACATTTTAAAACACGCTTAGGCATTGGTTTAGGTGAAACCACAGCCGATGGCAAAATCACTTTGCGTTCAGTTGAATGTCTGGCCTATTGTGACGGGGCTCCAATGTGTCAAGTGGATGATAAAAAATGTCATCGTAATTTGACAGCAGAAAGCATTGATCAACTATTAAGTGAATTAGCGGATTAAATTTTAATGACAATCGATCCAAATAACATAGCACTTAACCAGGTGTGTCTGCGGACTAAAGCCTTAGCTGAGCCGCATTCTTTGCAAACTTATCTAAGTTTGGGTGGTTATGAAGTTCTACGTAAAATTGTCACGCAAAGAACATCTCCTGA
>JBDNGR010000058.1:0-2564 GCA_041689165.1 Coxiellaceae bacterium | reverse complement strand
TGACGGATATCTATGCTGTATTAGTCGGGCCTGATGCCATCGCACAAGGAATGATTCTAGCTGAACAACTACGTCAAGAATGCGGCTTGCGCGTGATTTGTAATGTTGATCAAGCCAGTTTTAAAAATCAGTTCAAAAAAGCCGATAAAAGTGGCGCCAGTTATGCGCTGATTATCGCAGATTATGAGTTGCAAAATCATTTAGTACTTGTAAAAAATCTAAAAACGGGTGAGCAGATTGTAGATATAAAATGGAATGACTTAGTTGAAAAATTTAAAACAGTAATCCTTCCTAGAGAAAAAAAAGAAGATTAGGCACTTGGTTCTGATTAAAAATGTAATTTGGCAAGTCTGTGGTTGATATCACTGCATGTCTAAAATTAACATCGATCTTGTAGGGGGGCCCCGTGCCCGCCCTCTTTCATTTGGATCGATGTTGCAGTAAATGGAATCGATGTATGATCAAAATGGCAGGCACGGGGCCGGCCCTTGCAGAAAACCGAGAAATAATATGTTTAATGAAGCAGACAAAGAACAAATCGAACAGTTAAAAAAATTATGGCATGAGTATGGACGTTTACTGATTCTGGCAATAGTGGTTGGTTTGGCTGTAGGTTATGGATGGCAGTATTGGCACAAATACCAACATGAACGTCGTCAAAAAGCTGCTTCTTTGTTTAATCATTTCGTTAACTTAGAAAATACGGGTTCATCGCAACAAGATAAAACTTTAGCAGAATTGGCTAAATCCTATGATGACAGTGCCTATGCAAGTTTTGCTAAAATGGCGCAAGCCGCTAATTTAATTCAGCAGCAGCATTATGATGAAGCCCTTAACTCGTTACAGTGGGTGCGCGAGCATGCCAAAGCGAAAGATTTGCGAGACTTAGCGAGTATTCGTGAAGCACGCTTACTCTTAGCAATGGGGCGCGCTCAAGATAGTCTAAATTTATTATTAAAATTACATGATTCTATTTACCAGCCAATGGCGTATGAATTAAGTGGTGATGCTTATGCGGCTTTAGGTGACAGCAAAAAAGCGGCCAATGAATATCAAAAAGCGCAACAAGCTTATATTGATTCGGGAGCTGAAAATACTTTGGCGAACCGTAAAGCGACTTCACCAGTATGGGTGCCCAATAAGCCACAGAATTCTCAGAATCATTAACCCAAGGATCTTTCCATGTTGCCAGTTGTTGTTATAGTCGGTCGTCCTAATGTGGGAAAATCGACCTTATTTAATGCGTTGACTGGCACGCGTGATGCTTTAGTTGCCGATCAACCTGGCGTAACACGTGATCGTCAATATGGTCAGGGAAAGGTCGGTGATAAGCCCTACATCTTGGTTGATACCGGTGGTATCGTGCCAGAAGCTGATTCAGTTTTGGAGCAATTAACTAATCGCCAAGTTGAACAAGCTTTGCATGAGGCAGATGTAATTTTCCTTATGGTTGATGCGCGCACAGGTCCGAGCACCGCTGATTTCGCAATCACGCAACGCATGCGACTTTATCAGGAAAAAATAATTTTAGTCGTTAATAAAGGCGAAGGCTTAGATCCGGGTGTTGCAGCAGCTGAGTTCCATCGCTTAGGTTTTGCACGTTGGCAAGTGATTGCAGCTGCACATAAAACTGGCCTTGAAACTTTAATGCATAAAGCACTGGATGATTTGCCGGTAGCTGAAGTAGAAGAGAAAACCCAAGGTATAGCTATTGCAATAGTCGGGCGACCTAATGTGGGTAAATCTACTTTGGTGAATCGCATCTTAGGTGAAGATCGTGTAATTGTGAGTGATCAACCGGGTACAACTCGCGACAGTATTTATATTCCTTTTGAGCGCCGTGGTGAGTTCTATACCTTAATCGATACAGCTGGCGTACGGCGCCGTGCACGAGTCGATGAAGCGGTCGAAAAATTTTCCGTCATCAAAACCATTCAAGCGATTGAGAAAGCTGATGTTGTCATCCTAGTGATTAATGCGCAAGAAGGTGTGACTGAACAAGATATGCGTCTGCTCGATATGACTCTTGAATTAGGAACAGCCTTAGTTCTAGCCGTGAATAAATGGGATGGCTTGAGCGAGAATGACAAAGAACAGGTGCGACAAGGTATTGATCGACGTTTAGGTTTTGTGGAATTCGCACGGCGCTATTTCATTTCAGCTATGCATGGCACGGGAGTGGGTAAACTTTATCATGCGGTACATGAGGCTTATGCATCGGCGACCCAGGAAATCTCAACTTCGCGCTTAACGCGAGCGCTAATTAAAGCGATTGATACGCATCAACCGCCCATGGTGAAAGGTCGACGCATCAAGCCTCGCTTTGCTCATTTAGGTGGACATCAGCCGCTCACTATTGTGATTCATGGCAAGCAATTAGATGCCTTGGCCGAATCATATCGTCGTTATCTTGTCAGCTTTTTCCGTAAGCACTTTAATTTAGTGGGCATTCCTATTCATTTGAAACTACGTAATGATAGTAATCCTTATGGAGCTGAGCCCTAGTGTAATGAAAATTATTTCAGCAAGTGCACCCTAAGCGGTTAATTAAGCACAGGGTTGCG
>JBDNGR010000057.1:0-2815 GCA_041689165.1 Coxiellaceae bacterium | reverse complement strand
GCCCCTACTGCGTGCGGGCTAAACAATTACTAGAACGCAAAGGGGTGAGCTATGAAGAAGTTCGTATCGATCTTGACCCTGAGCGACGCGATGAAATGATCGAGCGCACTCAGCGTCGTACCGTACCGCAGATTTTTATTAATGATCATCATGTTGGTGGTTGTGATGACTTGTATGAACTTGAGCGTAAAGGCGAACTTAACCCATTATTAGGAGTATCCGAATGAGCCGTACTGATGAAAATTCCAATCCACAAAGCGATGCCAACCCGCAATTCGGTATTCAGCGTCTTTATGTGAAAGATATTTCCTTTGAAGCACCGAATAGCCCGCAAATGTTTTTGCAAGAATGGACGCCCGAGTTGGATTTAAGCCTCGACAATAAAGTGAATGTTCTAGACGATAATAGCCGTGAAGTCATTTTAACGGTTACCGTGACAGTCAAAGTTAAAGAACAAGTGGCTTTCTTGATAGAAGTGAAGCAAGCGGGAATTTTTACGATGCAGGGTTTCAATGCTGAGCAGTTAGAGCATATGTTAGGCAGCTTCTGCCCGAATGTTTTATATCCCTATGCGCGTGAAGCCGTGACTGATTTGGCAACTCGCGGTGGTTTCCCGCAATTGTATTTAAATCCGATTAATTTTGATTTATTGTTTGAACAAGCTAAGCAAAAAAATAATTCTTCGATTATCCAATGAGTAAAACATTTTCAGTGTTAGGCGCAGGTTCTTGGGGCACAACCTTGAGCCTTGCGCTTGCACGCAATGATCAAGTAGTTCATCTCTGGGGCCATAATCCTGAGCAGATGCAAAGCATGCAGCTAACCCGCAAAAATCGGCGTTACTTGCCTGGCATTAAATTACCCGATTCGATAATTATTTTTAGTGATTTAACAGAAGCTGTTAAAGAGCTTGATGATCTCTTGATTGTGGTTCCGAGCCATGCTTTTCGTGATATTTTAAACCAACTTAAATCTATCGTGAGCCCAGCAGTGCGTATTGCTTGGGCGACTAAAGGCCTTGATCCACAAACCGGTGGCCTCTTGTCGGACACAGTGACGGAAATCTTTGGCGCCAATACGGCGCAAGCATTGTTGTCAGGCCCAAGCTTTGCTAAAGAAGTGGCACGTGCGTTGCCCACTGCTGTGAGTTTGGCGAGTAATAACCACCTCTTTGCTCAGGATTTAAAACAAGCTTTTCACAGTGCTAGTTTTCGTGTGTATGAAAATAACGATTTAATTGGTATGCAATTGTGTGGCACGGTTAAAAATGTGTTAGCGATAGCTACGGGTATTGCTGATGGTTTGGAATTGGGTGCTAATGCACGCAGTGCCTTAATTACGCGTGGTTTAGCAGAAATGTCGCGCTTGTGTGTGGCATTGGGTGGTCAGGCGGCGACGGTGCTGAGCCTGGCTGGGGTAGGAGATTTGGTGCTTACTTGTACTGATAATCAATCACGTAATCGTCGATTGGGTTTGGCTTTAGCCGCTGGAAAATCAGCTGTGGATGCTATTGCCAGTATTGCTCAGGTCGTTGAAGGCTATGCCAATACTGAGCAAGTGAATCAGTTAGCCCAAGCTCTCCAAATTGAAATGCCGATCTGTCAGCAAATTTACAAAGTCTTGTATCGTGCGATGAGTCTACCCAATGCGGTACGTGAACTGCTTGAGCGAATTCCAGGAGGCGAGTAATGCCATTTATTAATAGTGAGCTGCGTAAAATTTATTACGAAAGCTTTGGTGATTCGGCCAATCCTTGCTTGATTATGATTTCTGGTTTAAGCGGCCAATTAGTAGGCTGGCCCAAAGATTTATTAAGTGCTTTGGTTGAACAGGGTTTTTATGTAATCGTTTTCGATAATCGCGATGTCGGTTTGTCGAGTTTTTATGATCATCTGGCTTTGCCCAATATGGCAGAAATAATAGCCATAAGACGGCAGGGTGGTAGTTTTGTGCCACCTTATACGCTGGATGATATGGCTTCTGATGTTATTTGCTTGATGAACGGTTTAAATATCAAGTCTGCGCACATCGCGGGTCTTTCAATGGGTGGGAAAATTGCTCAGTTACTCGCTATGCATCATCCGGAACGTTGTTTAAGTTTAAGTTGTATAGCGACCAGTAGTGGTAATCGTAATTTGCCGCCACCATCACAAAGGGTGGCGGCTCTCATGGCATCATCGGTGCCGCAAACCGACGATCTTGAAGCTTATCTGCAATATCGTTTGCCGATTTATAGAGCTTATCACCACCCCGATGATCATGATGAACAAGAGGCACGCGAATATTTGCAAGTAGCATTTTTGCGAGCTTATCATCCTGCAGGCAGTACACGGCAATTATTAGCTGTAATGGCCGCACAATCGCGCAGTGAACAATTACGCCAAGTTAGTTTGCCTACTTTGATTTTTCATGGTGACTACGATCCGGTTTTTCCAATCGAGCACGCAGAAGAATTAGCGGATGTTATTCCCAATAGTCAGTTAGTCGTTGTTGATAAATTAGGTCATGGTTTACCACAGCGGATTCGTGCCGATTTAGCACGCTTGATTGGTGAGCATCGATAAGGCATGCATCATTGGATGTTTATCAGCACATGCTCGCAGATTAGCAAGCTTGGGCGTAGGGGCAATACTTGTGTGGATATATTGGGTGGGTGCCCTCTCGATTGCAGATCAATGCCGTTTACCACACATGCACCCACCATCAAACCGCAGCTTGGGCTGTAGGGGCGCCCCCCCTGTGGGTGCCCTCTCAATTGTACATCGATGCCAGTTACTACATCTGTACACAGGCCGGCCGTGCATTACGCATGGGT
>JBDNGR010000056.1:0-3369 GCA_041689165.1 Coxiellaceae bacterium | reverse complement strand
TTTTGACACCCTCCTCCTTGAGGACATCATTAAAGTCATGCCCTGCTTTGTTGGGGATAACAATCGAGACAGTTTTTCCGGATTCAAGCAGTCGAGTAAGGATCTGTAATATAGTAGGCGATCATACCGCTGCGCTCAATACTGCGGATCTCCATTTTTCTACCCATTCATCACTATGTATTGTGGCGCGTAGTTGTAATAATGGATTCAGGCCATCCCTTGACCATCGCATGTGTTGTTTGCCTTTGCAGCGCCTATTTATCAAACTTTCAACGGTTGATTCTGCTAGATTACTTGTAAACACAATTCCTTCATTTTTTCTTTTTCTATAATCTATTATTCTGTTTTTGTTGTTTTTTATGTAGGCTGAGAATTTATTTATTTTGTCCTTTTCTATTTTATTGATCGCAAGAACTTCAAGTTCATTTAATCGCACTAATGCACGATCAACATTACCTCGCCATAAGTGCCATTTTATCCTCATTAATTTTGATTTTAACACTTCTGGTAATGCAATATTTTCCATTTTCATGGATATGTGAAACCAATCTAAAATGCAAGTAATTTTACCACAGAATTTAGCTAAAGATTCGGCTATTTTCCAACAATTATCAGCTCCATCACAGAGAGCAGTAACGTGTGTTTTTTCATTTAAACCCTGCTTTAAAGCGGCAATAATTGTACTGCCAATCATTTGTTTTTGTCCATCATCTTTAATGGAAGTAGCGCAACTTTTGCTTGTCAAATAATTACGAGTGCCTTTTTTGTTTGCTTCCAAAGCATCAGGTCTATAGATAACAGATACCATTGCCTCTAGGCTGCGCTTATCCTCAGTGGTTTTAATGTGACCGCCATCAACATTTAAAATTAACTCGGACGCAGGTTTAACGGAAATTATTTCCTTTTCATCTATGCTCATCTGTTCGATAACTGTTTCCAACAGACTCAACGACATGCTTGACCCGATCATGATTGTTTACTTGGCGCGATTTTTGTGAAAAAAGATCTAGTATCTTTTCACTCTCTCTGTAAGTATGATCAGCCCCCAATGATGCCTGAACTTTTACCAAATCACCAGAAAGAGTTCCGTTGAATATTGTTCTTATTGTAGATGGTTCTTCGTGGTTACATTTCCTGCATTTTAGGCGTTGTATTTTTACCGAATGATCTGTTAATACATCATGAATTGTTGATATGTGCTTTCCATATTTTGCTAGTTTATTATTACAAGATGGGCATAATTTTTCTTCTTGATTTAGCATCGATGATTTTTCAAAAAGAACAAAATCCTGTACGTTTTGTAGGAGGGCTATTTGTTTTTCAATGCCAATAGTAAAATCAAGACAGTTTGTCGGCTTATTTATTTCGCCTTCCAAAACAGAGCATTGTGATATTACTTTTTCTGGGCTACTCTTATCATAGCACTCAACGATAATCCGGTATGATTTCTCCATGATGGTCTCTATTATGTGTCTAGTTATACTAACTATAGCATAGAATCATTAAAAAGTCGCCTACTATATTACACATCCGTCACCTTTTGATGGCAGCTACATGAAAAAGTTATTTGTAGTGGGTTACAACCTGGGCAAGAAAGGGTATCAATGGCAAAAAGTTCCACCAGGGTTTTAATTCATTGATCCCATCTTTTGGAATTTCTACAAGCTTACCCAGGATATTTTATGCACCCACACTAGGTAATTGATTATCCTCGGGCGGATCCAACTCAGCTTTGGCTTTAACAAGCTCCGCTTTCATCGTAAGCTGAGCATCGATATTCTTTAATACTTTGTCACCTACATTCTGACTAAATTTTTCAAGCTTCTCAGCAGCGTCAGTTGTGCGGCTCTGAAAAAATGTGGCGGAGAACCCTTGCTCTGATTTAAAAAAAACAATGATGGCTGGAATGCATAGAGCCAATATCGAAAGTACACCTAGCACTCCTTTTAAAAATGGATTTACCTCAACCCAAGTGCTTCTATGCTTGCTAAATTTAGACTCGGCCTGGTCAATGGCTGTTTTACAAGTTTCTTGAAACGCAGCAAAGGTTTCCTGGGTAATCTCTTTAGAAAAAAAGGTTTTCCCGGCCTCAGATAACGTAGCATTTAATATTCGAGCGTAAGTAGCCGCCTCTTCATAGTTTGGATTATACGAGGAGCTGCCTTTCGTCCCTTTTGCAATTAATGCATTGGTTTTGACACTAAGGCCGGTTAGCAGGTTATTGAATTCTTCTTGATTATTTACAAGCTCTTTGCCTAATATTCCCAATTTTCCCTGGATTATCCGTTGTTCCCATTTATTTGAAATTTCGCTTAGTTTATCTGCGGTTAGCTCTTTAGCGGTGAGATGAGACGAATGTCTGGTGAAATGCTTTACATGGGTTTTATACTTCGCATTATAACCTGTTGCCTCACAGCCTGGTTTGCCAAAACTACTATCAAGATTTTGATGACTGGGAAGAGGCTCCCGGCCATTTTTTAAAATCTCCCCATCGCCAATATGCCCGTGGACAAAACTAACTTTAAATCCTCCGCTGGGTTGGGTGGTTAATTCATTACCTAAAGCCCGGTTCCATACTAGACGATGGAGAGGATGACTGCTCGCAGGTACTGGTACACCGGCAGTAGTATGGCCTTCTTCATCTATAAAAGTGGCCAATTCTTTGTTGCCAAATGATGCTTGCATTTTTTGGTTAATCGCATCGATGGTGTGGATTAACGCTTTGGGAGAGCTGTCGTTGTATTCAATGGCAAATTTTCTTGCCAGTGATTTTACCGTTTCAAGACCTATAGGCGCGTGGGAGAATAAGGTGATATCCCCTTCTGGAGACATGGTGTAACCAATGGCCTTGACCATAGGTTTGTAGCATTGATCAACGATTTCACGGACATCTTTTTCTTTAATTAAACCTTTTGCAATTAATATCTGCATGTTGCCCAATGATTGCGCCTGACCGACCACAAGATTCGATCTTCCGCTAAAGATTGTCTTTTCATAATCGCGGATAAACTCCACGCTATGATTGGACAACATGATATCAATATTGACATCTGCTATTTTTAATTTTTGCAGGACGAGCAAGGTGAAATAGTCGTTGTTGCCTCTATCGGCCAACTCATCACCGATTAAAGTAACCGCTTTTTCTTTGTGCACTGTAGTACCATTGATAATCTTTTGAAAAAGCGCCAAGTCCTTTTCATCCAGCTGTTTTACCGGCTTTTTATAAATATCGCGCAAGGCATCGTATTTCATTGCTGCCGTCATGCCATCTACATCATCGCTCAACTCCATCACGCCTTCTTCAATCATGACGTAAATTAATTTGAGCGCGTTTCCATGGATATCACCTAAACTCACATGGGCTGAGTT
>JBDNGR010000055.1:0-1552 GCA_041689165.1 Coxiellaceae bacterium | reverse complement strand
TGTCGCGCAATAGCGGTTTGACCTGCTTTACAGGCCCAGGCAAGAGCGGCATCCCCTTCTTTGTCAGCCAGATTAACATCGGCACTGTTCAAGAGAAGGAAATGCACAATTTCTTCATAACCATGTTTTATTGCTAAATGAAGCGGTGTTTGGCCAAGCTTAATTTTGTTTGCATCTGTGATCCGCTTGCGTAACAAGCCTTCTGATGTCGAAGGTTATACCATTCCAGGGGGTAATGTAGGTTTGTGGGGATGGATGGGTGTCGGGATTTTGACCTCGATCATTGCATTCACGGCGGGTTTTATATCCCCTTTCACGGATAGCTCGCCAGAAGAAAACTTTATGTTCCACTTGGCAATGTGGTTCGGACTTATGGTGGCTTTATTCTTACCGCTATTATTATTGTTAACTAAGAAAGAAATTTCAGCTGAGAGATTATAAATGGGCTTAGCCATTCGTTTAGGTGTTAATATTGATCATGTTGCGACTGTACGTCAAGCGCGGCGATCCGCTTATCCAGATCCTGTAGAAGCCGCTTTAACGGCTATTAAAGGCGGAGCTGACGGCATCACACTGCATTTACGTGAAGATCGTCGCCATATTCAGGATCATGATCTTGAGCGTTTGAAACAAGTATTGACAGTGCCCATGAATCTGGAAATGGCACTTACTGATGAAATGAAAGGCATAGCACAACGTATTCGCCCGGAGCATGTTTGTTTAGTGCCTGAAAAGCGTCAAGAAATCACCACCGAAGGTGGTTTGGATGTGTTAGCACAAGAAGAAAAAATTAAGCAATTCTGTAATGAATTTGCTAATTTAGGCATGCAAGTCTCACTTTTTATTGATCCAGATCTTGCGCAGATCAATGCGGCCCATCGTTGTGGTGCACCTGTCATTGAAATACATACCGGTGCTTATGCCGAGGCTTCTTGGACTGAGGGCAATCCTAAAGAATTAGAGCGTATTATTCGCGCGACAGAACATGCCGCGCAATTAGGCATAATTGTAAATGCAGGTCATGGCTTGAATCGTGTCAATGTGGCACCGATTGCGGCTATTGATGCGATTCATGAGTTAAACATCGGCCACAGTATTGTGGCGGATGCGATTTTCCTAGGCATAGAAGAGGCTGTGAAGCGCATGAAGACAGTGCTGACCCAGGCGCGTGATTCTGTTCTTTGAACTACATTAGCTTCATTAGAAAATTGAACATCAGTGTTTTATCGGTAAGTTTCTACACTTGCATTAACACTTCTTAAAATTTCAATTTGCTTCTTTGTGTTATTCGATTATGCTCTGTCACAACTATTTATAGGAGTAATTAAACCATGCCTAAGCTGCCTTCTTCCCCATCAGTTGGATTGCTCATTGCTCAATACTCCTTAGAACTGCAAAATCATTTAGTTCTCTTAGAATATGAGCCTTTTGTTACTAAAATACAGTTTATTCTGTACGAAGGTCGCCGGCACGCGTTGGTTAATCCACTGCAAATCATGCTGAATCTTTCGACGATTATGCTGAGTGAAGGTTTTACGGCGATCCCCGATTA
>JBDNGR010000054.1:0-1132 GCA_041689165.1 Coxiellaceae bacterium | reverse complement strand
TAGATATGCATTTTTTAAAGAAGAGGCTGATGTCATCATAAAAGCTTCTAACTTAAGGGATGAGATAGAAAACGTATTGACGAGCTTGATGCCAAAATCGGTGATTTGGCTAAAAATGATTTTTTTAAAATAATGACTAGCAAAATTCAAGTGCTGGCACTGGATTATAGAAATGAGTTAAAAGCTTACAATGATGTAGAGCGCTTAACTGTTCTATTAGCGAGTGCAAAAGAAGCTCTGTTGACGGTGTCTGCTGTGAGCACTGCCGCAAAACTCGAAGACATCAAATCTCCCTTCTATCCACAAGCTCCCTTTTATCCAAAAGAGATGCTTGATACTGTGATCGCACGAAATGCTGATTTAAAAACTGAAGTTTTTAATTTAAGCGATTTCTGTATTCGTTATGCTGATGCAAGAAAGAAGCTGGCCAGCATTAAGACCCAGGAATTTGAAAATCCCTTGCTGGCGGCAGTGGCCAAAAAGCGGGCTACCACTCTTGCTCTTGTTGAAGCTAAGATAATGGCTATAGACTCATGCTCGAAACTTAAGGAAATAGAGAATGAGCTTAAGCTTTTGCATGATCATGATCGATGCCTTTCAGTGATTTTCGAATCTCCAGTGCCGTCTGACTTGTCATTAGAGGTGTCGGAACTAACTGACGTGGACAAATTGGGTGTTATGGTCTCGACCCTAGAAAAACTACACAAGTCATACACAAAAGACTGGCGCCGTATCAGTAAAATTTATGAAGAGCGATGTAAACAGCAGTTCGATAAGCCAAAACTGAATTCAAGCTTGACAGCAATCACATTAAAAAGACTAAAGATTCTCGCGTCGCCCTAAAACTGCTTTTGACTATTCAGCTTATTCGATTATGCTCTGTCACAACTATTTATAGGAGTAATTAAAGCATGCCTAAGCTGCCTTCTTCCCCATCAGTTGGATTGCTCATTGCTCAATACTCCTTAGAACTGCAAAATCATTTAGTTCGCTTAGAATATGAGCCTTTTGTTACTAAAATACAGTTTATTCTGTACGAAGGTCGCCGGCACGCGTTGGTTAATCCACTGCAAATCATGCTGAATCTTTCGACGATTATGCTGAGTGAAGGTTTTACGGCGATCCCCGATTA
>JBDNGR010000053.1:0-3057 GCA_041689165.1 Coxiellaceae bacterium | reverse complement strand
TATAGCTGATCCATCTGCCACGACTGAGGCAGCGGCTCTTGCTCACCCTAATCCAATAGCTAATATCAGTGCCACAGCTCTGGCATCCATGCCACGCGACACCATCGTTGCTACCGCCACTCAAACTCCCTTCGACTTTGATAACTCAAACATCGAACATAAATTGCTGTGGCGCTCGGTTGTGGCTTTTTTGTTAGGCATTCCCTTGCTAGTGCTAGAGACAATCGGCATTATCCCCGCCCCTACATTGTTAATTGGTCAGCTCATATTGGCTGGTATTACTTTAGTCTCGATTGGCGTCATGCTCTACTCAGGTTGGGACATCTATAAAGATACGGCGCGTAAACTGCCGAAAGGCGTGCTTAATATGGATACCTTGGCAAGCATGGGCAGTATCCTAAGCTTAGTTTTCTCACTTATTTTTATCTTTGCCCCTACTGCTATACCAATGATGCCTGGCATGCATATGTCACTTTGTGCGGGTATTTTAATTCTAGCCATTGTTAATTTGGGTGCGTACTTAAAAGTAAATGCGCGTAAGAAAGCGACCTCAGACTTACCTAAGATGCGTGAACTATATTTGCACTTACAACCCACTTATGCTTTTAAATTTGATGTAAAAGCGGGCCGTGGCCTGCAAATTCCTTTGGCACACATTAAAAAAGGCGATTTGCTCTTAGTTAAAGCCGGTGAATATTTTCCCGTCGACGCTAAAATTATCACGCCGGATGCGAGCATCTTGGTGGACGAAAGAACTCTCACTGGCGAACAAACAGCCCGGCCTTGCTTCACCGATAACGAAATCCAAAGCGGCATGTTATTTAAATCCAATAGCCGCACTGCAGAAGTACTTATTGAAGCCAGTTGCGATGGCCTTAGAGGTAGTTTTCATAGCTCTATGACGCAAGTCGCTGACGCTATGAAATATGATACAGACACAACTACTGTCAGCAAATTTATCAGCTGGTTTGTTCCTACAGTTATCGTAATAGCAGCCGCTGCTAGCTTGGCCTGGTTTTTTCTGGCGCCCATTCCCAGTATGAGCATTAGTGTACTGCTCGCTGTTTTATTATGCGCTTGTCCCTGCGCTCTTGGCTTAGCCGCACCTATCGCCTATTCAACAGCCGTTAATGCGGCTTTCAAATACAAAATCGCCGTGCGCAAACCTGAAAGCTTAGATACTTTAGCTCAAGTAAAAGCCTTTGCTTTCGACATGACGGGGACGCTCACTGAGGGTGAGATGCAGTTCATTACGCAATCCACGGCTGTTACTCCAACAGTTTTACAATTAATCGCGAGCCTTGAAGTCGCTAGCCAATCCACACATCCCTTAGCTGGCGCCATCATTAAAGCTAATTCAGCAGAGCTGTTAGCTGTTACTGAATTTAAGAAAGATACCAAAAATCGTGGCATCAGTGGCGTAGTTAATGGTCGAAACTTGTTAATCGGTAACTCGGCTTGGTTAAGACAAAATGCTCTTAACATTCCTGATGCAATGTCTAGTGCCATTAGCGAATATGCAGCAGCGCATAGTAATCCTAACCAAGTATTTAGCACTTGTTATATTGCGATTGATGGAGCGGTGGTTGGTTATATTATTGCCGCACAAAAACTACGCGCTGGAACGGCGGATACCATTACCACTCTGAACAGTAGAGGCATTGAAACCATTCTTTTAACGGGTGCACAAACAGAAGTTGCCGCAATCCTAGCGCAACAATTAAAAATCAAAACTCTTAAAGCTGAGCAAACACCGCAACAAAAAAGAGATTATTTAGAAGCTCTTAAATACCCAGTGGCCTTTCTCGGCGATGATCCAAATGACTTCGCCGCCCTAACCGCTAAAAATGTTGTTGGTTTATCCATTCATCCACAAGCTCCGGCTGCTGCCGCAGCTGCGATCAATCTGTCCGGAAATGTTTCCGACTTGCTTAAAGCGATTGATATAGCAAAAGCCACGCGTCGTAATATTAATCTTAGCTTAGCTTTTATGCTGCTGTACAATATGGTTAGCATCGCTCTAGCCGCTGGATTATTGTTTGTTCTTTCAGGAACCCTGTTAAGCCCCGTTGCTGCTGCAGCCATGATGGGCTTTTCTTCTTTAATAGTCGTGTTGAACGGGCGCAGTTTACGTTATTTCATAGAAAAAAAATTAAATCCAGAATTAGATATTCTTAACTTAATTCGCGACTATTGGCAGCATACCTCCACCATTAATAAATCTATTCAAATAGGTTTGAGTTTATTTTTGTTATTGTTAGTTAGCACTATTATCGCTAATGTCACGCTTGGGTTTAGCTGGACTGTGATTTTCGATTCGATGATTTTAGCTTGTACCTGTTGTACAGGTATCGTCGGTATCTTATCGGCAGTTGGTTTGATGGGAGTAGGTTTATTCTTACTGGTGATTGCAGCACGAGCCGCTTATCAGCATTTCAATCCTAATGATCAACCAAAAAATCCAGATAAGCATCTTACTGCTAATTCTGCTTCTTCAGATGCTATTTCAGTCGGTATGGCGAAACTACCACCACATGAGCTTAAGTTTGTCCCGGCTGTCCCCAGTCCGACTCCGGGTTGTTTAGCGATGTTTTGTGCGGTAGCAGTGCCCACAGCACCCAAGGCCGCTGGTTGATTGACCACGCTGACCCCCTAGCGCTAGAATCAAACTTTGATACAAAAGGATCTCATGTTATGGATAACTTCTACACGATCTTCACCTACGCTTTTGCCTCTCTATTCGCCATGATCAACCCGATTGGAATGGCCGCAGTTTTCTTGCAAGTCACTAAAGATCTCGCCGAAAAGAAACGTCATGAGCTGGCTTATCGCGTGGCTTTCTACGGCTTTTTAACCTCGTTGATTACTTTTTTTATTGGACCACATATCTTGCGTTTTTTCGGCATCACACTAGCCAGCCTGCAGATCGCCGGCGGAATGCTGGTGTTCTATACCCACCGCACCTCAAGATGCGAGTTGTAAGTTCCATCTTGACGTCGCATTAGCCCGCTTCCTCAATCACAAAAGCTCGAAAGAGCCCAACTATTCCTTCGCTTT
>JBDNGR010000052.1:0-7741 GCA_041689165.1 Coxiellaceae bacterium | reverse complement strand
ATAAGTTACGAAAGTTCACCAGAGCGCTCGCAAAATCGATTTTAACAGGCTGCTCAGCGGGGGGATGATGGCGTGCTGCAGCAGCAACACTAGACGCAACTGGTACAGTAGTAGCAACACTAGGCGCAACACTAGGCGCAACTGGTACAGGCGCAACTGGTACAGGCGCAACTGGTACAGGCGCAACTGTTACAGTAGCAGCGCTTAAATTAGTAATTACTTGGTTTAAGAGACTTTGCAAGCGCCATACAGGAAATTTCAAGCGACTGAAAACACTCAAACGCTCAACTAGAGGATTCAGCCTATTCCGAAAGCTTTGGCACGAACTTAAATCAGTTGCGTTATTTGGCAAACTATCTATAAATTTTTTACTATCTTGGTAGCACAACCAAGCACGCTGGCCTTCAATTCGGTCAAAAGTAAAAAAGCGCCAGAAAAAACGGATAATAACAGGGGCTGCATCATAAGCTGAAACTCGACCACGAATTTCCTCCAGCTGATTCAGAGACCAAGTCTTTGGCCAAGTCTTTGCTCGCAAAAGCCCATAAGCATTTATCATGCGAGTCACTACTAGCAGTTCCGTGATATCTTCAAATGCCAATTTTGCCATACCAAAGTAACTCCCACTTGCCGATTAACACACTTGCTCTATCCAGTTCGAGGCCCGCTAAAAACTCCTGACAAGGTAGGCAGCAATGAACTTTGTATTTCTCGTCCACGATCTTCCCAACCATGCGCTAATAGATAGGCATTATAGTGATTGTGGCCATTGTAATATACGAAAATCGGTTCGCCAGTAAAGCTCCCAAGCTCTAAACCTCTTCTAAAAGCTCCATCATCTTCAATAATGACAATCGGCCGATTAAAGACTTTCATAAGGATGGCAATTTCAAGGTGGTCTGCCCACTCCTCTCCCGAACGAAGTGCTGTGAGATAATCGTCAACATTACGCCTTGGATTAAGGCTAGTGATCATAGCTCGATATTCTTCGAGATGGGCTGAAATGTGGTGCGCTACTCGATTCCGCAACTGAGCTTGATCTTGCCCGACATACAAAGCCACAGCATTAAATAAGCAGTGACCATCACCTTCAATTTCTTGATAACAAAGACCTCTTATGCTGGGCACGGATTTTACTAATACCGCCTGGCCCTGGAAAAATCCTGCTCCTGCTGCAACTGTAGGTTTAGAGCTTGCGCCTCCGATACTTCCTAAAGCTGCCTTTAGTTCAGCGCCACTCACCTCTCGCGAAGCAGCAACTGCTCCAGTTAAATGACTCGGATCTACACCAATAAGTGTGCATATTACTTTCATCTGTGCGTTCATCTTAGCCACAGCCTCTGCTAATTTCCTATCTCCTTCCTCTCGCACTCTCCGCAAGCGCCCATCGATGCTGTTGTTATGTTCTTGTATCATCAAATCCCAATAATCGTAAGCTACCCCAGCTCTTGTGCTAAGGGCTCGTCGATAACTATAGGTGAGCTGTAACTGAGAAGATTGCTGAAGAATTGGATTATGAAGCCGGCTACCACTTAAGATTCCTTTCCAGGCTTGTTGTGACTTATTGATGATACGCTCAACAATATCCAAAACCTGATAGGGAGATGTTTGTAATTCCTTTAAAAAACGAGCAGTTGATTTTGCTTCCCCCGCACGGTTCACATTCATGACTGTTGATTGAAATAAAGGGAACCAGAAATCATGCTTACGCTCCTCGCTTAAGGCTTTATAAGTATCTACATGGCCGATCATCTCGACTATAAAACGATCAATAGTAGCCGAAAACTCAGCTTCCTGCTGTTCAAAAGCGCAAGCCTGGGTACACAAATCAAAAACAGATCTGGCAAGCTCAGCGGCTTTGAGCTTAGCACGATCTCGTCCCATATACGTTTTAGTTACAATCAAAGCAGGGGGTGTAAGGTTGTCATTATTTACAGAATTCACACTTATACCACGACGGAGTAGATAATCGGTGATCAGCCTCAATTCACTGTTATAAAATCCGAGTGGATTATCGAGTAGCAGATGCAACAAAGTATTATCTGCTTCATCAATCACGGTGACGGGCAAGCCTTCATTCAGAATCAATTCAATATTAGCAACGCGTGCTCCTGGGTAAACTGCACTCAAGCGTGCCGCCAATGATGGTAAGTCAATTGCTGTTGCAGCTTTTGTGGCTGCTCGCCTGCTAAAGGCGGAGCTTGCTCTGGTAGCAGCTCCTGCTCCGGCACCTAATGACGACTCACTACCGTCTGCAGAAATGGAGCTATCTATGACAGCTGCCCTACCTCTGCTAACGATAGCGATAGGAGCACTAGGCGCTGCCGAGGCTACCGATGGAAATCTTGAATCGCCGGGTGAAACAACTGCACTGGCTGCAGAAGTTGCTAAACTCGATGTTGGATCATCGATTAGAATTTTGAATCTCTCATCTTTATCGTCTTCCTGTTGTTTTGCCGCCTGCAGCAATTTCAGAGCTTCGGTATTTTTATCATCTACAATAGTGTCTATTTCTTCATTCACAGATCTTATTTCTTCAATGGTAGCTGTTATTTCTTTGCCAACAAAATCAATATAACCAGCTCTAGTCAGTATCCAATTTTCGTTGGGCCATTTAGCTACCGTGGCTTTTAGAGAACTAAAATTTTCTGTTAATCGTGCCTTGTGTTTAGCGACTAATCTCGCTATCCCTAAACCATCGTCTTCTTTAGGCGAGCCAAAGCGAGCAAGGCCATCATCTTCATCGAGCCAACCCTCACGCACTAAAACGAATGCTTTTAGATCTTCGCTTTCAGCCAAAATTTCTAGCTGTATCAAACGCAGAAAATTATCCTTAACTCTAGTTAGGCTCATAGGAGCTTCAACTGCTGCTGCAGCTCCCTCAACGATTGCAACTGCAGCAGCTGGAACTTCTAAGTGTTGCTTGAGAGTTTGTAATAACCGTTGTTTCTCTTCTAAAAGATGTAGACGCGCCGTTAGCGTTCTTTCTTTGAGTAGATGATTTTGAATAGTAACTGTTTTTTCAAAACGACACTGTCTAAAACTGAACTTATCGGGAATGATGACTTGTAGATCTCTAAGGCTCAAATATTCGCCTGTTACAGCCTTGATCGCTCGTTGCTGTAATTTTTTCATCAGTGCTAATTCGCTAGGATTTGCGCTAAGTAAGGCATCCATCGAAGCACTTGCTCCACTACCAGCTCTTTCTGTAGCTATTAAGGGCGCAGTTAGAGTCAAAAAAGGTTCACCTCCCTCTCTTCCTTTTTCAGCTAAAGTCGAATGACGTGGCTCTAAAATCAATCCTAAACTCTCAATCGATTCAATCTGCCTATAAAGTCCGTTACGCCGCAGTTCTAAATAAATATGCGGCCTGCGAGGTTTGTGAGTGATCCTAATGCGTAGTGAATCTCTAAATAAAGTCAGGTTAACTTCAAACAGATGAACAATAGCTTTAAGCTCTAAATCGCTGACTTGCGTATCAACTGCTTCAATAAAAGCATAATAAAGCTCGAGCTTAGCAGGGTCTTTTAAAAAATTAAGAATTTCGTTGGTTGCTTTCGGAACTTGGCTTGCATCACTTAGGCGGACTCCCAAGTTATTTTGACTGATAAATGAAGTGACTTGGGAACGCCATGCGCCGACAAATCGATTATTACGCTTAGCGGTAGCGATTTCACTAATCTCGAGCACTAGATCGTGAATATATCTACCTAGATCATAAGCAATATGTATAACAAGACTTCGTTTAAACTCAGCTACACTCTTAACCCTCGACACAGGATGTGTAGCATTTCTCGCATTAGTCTCACGCAAAATTCGATACAAAATGGTATACAAGCAGTTCTGTGAAAAATCAACACCCGGTAGCGCGTTAAGGCGTTCATTTACAGTGGAACTTAGTGTGCTTACTGCGATAGTGCGTGTCTCACTAACGCTACGGGTTAAGCGAGACCCGGTAGGCACTCTTAGCTCAGAACGAGCATGTCTCGTCCAGCTGGCAGATGAATCGCCTCCTGCTGCAGCGCCCGCTCCTGCTACCGCAGGAGTGCTATCCGCAATACCTACACTTGCTGTCATTGTAGGAACTGGAGGTGTGAATGCGCTAGCTCTATGAACTTCATATATCGTATTTCTCATCTTTTACTCCTAACACTTAAGATTTGAAAAAATTACAAGCTTCAATTCAGATTCTAAAACCAAACATTCTAGGCAGCACTTGTAAAAAAACTTTCACATTCGTCGAAGAAAATTGAAGATGCTAGCAACTGACAGTACCAGCTGAATCAAAAGTCTTGGCTATTGTTATTTTAACTTCCAGTGTTTCGGCTCAAACATTAATTTCAGTAGAATACACTTTGTCGAGCAAAATAAAATCGTTTTTCAATAAAATAAATAACTTAATGATTTTAAAGAATTAATCTTCCACTAACTGGTGGAGAGCAAGAGTCTGCTAACTCTTCCTAACTTCCGCACTTCTTGGCACTATAGACATCACATTTCAAAACAGCACTGAAGCCAAGCAGAGCTATAGCTAAGTGCGGCAAGTTTAACTAAGCTTAGTGCCGTAATGAAATGTGATGTCTATACCTCTCGACCCTCGAGCTGCGAAGTTTTAAGTTGCAGCTTGCGAGCAGAGGCCCGATGACATTCCGCAAAAGCGAAGGAATAGTTGCGCTCTTTCGAGCTTTTGTGATTGAGGAAGCGGGCTAATGCGACGTCAAGATGAAGCTTACAACTCGCATCTCGAGCTACGAGTGGTATATACAAAAAAATTCTGGCGCAGGGTGACAAAGAATTGCCTCCGATTCCCGAAAAAACGAGTACTCGTCACGGTAAAGTAGCAAAATCAGATGCCCATAACCTGATTGGAACGGTTGGAGAAGTATGGGGACTCTGTTTTATTATTTGCTCGAAATCCACACGTGTCATTTATCAATAATCGTGCTGAAAGGGATTTGCACATGACTAAGGTCAAGCAAAAGTATCGGGTTGCTTTCCTGTTGGACAGTACGCCGAGGCGTACTGTCGAATTTCAAGCTATTTACAGACCATGAAAAATAAAAACCTTAATCCATCGGTGGCTATCGGGATGGCTCTGAATAATAATATTGACATGTAAAATGCGATCGGATGTTCGAGTTATATGACTGATCTCATGCTAACCCAGGGAGATCCCTCGCTGCGCTCGGGACGACGGGTAAGCAGTTACCTACGAAGAACCTGTAGGGGCCGGGGCCCTGTCCCCGCCCTCTCAACCGTACAACGATCTTGATTCAAAGAAGGGCAGGCACAGGGGCCTGCCCCTACAGCACAACCCACAGGCTCGTTTGAGCAAATCAGATTCAACTTGTCTAGCCCAGCAAAATTTTTAAACTGGTCTATACTCCTTTTTCGACATCTCAGTACTCAATTTCAAGGAAGAAATTTATGGGCCAATACTACCAATTAGACAATGATGATGCGCCTAGTGTTCGAGAAGAGGAGTCCATTTACGGCCGCTTCAGTCAGAGCAATCCCTTTCATATTCAACGTGCTTTAAAGCGCAATAGTTTGCATCAGGCGGTTTGCAATTCCGATTATGACGAGGCAGATAGTGTGTTGAACCTAGGCCGCACGAATGTCAACCAGCAAGATATTCATGGTAATGCCGCTTTGCACTTAGCCATAGTTAACCAGGATTCATTCCCTAGCATATATGCGAAAAGAGTTCATTTATTACATGAACATAAAGCTGACGATCACATTAAAAATGCGTATGGGCAAAGCCCGCTCGATCTTGATAAAGAAAATGTAGCAGAACGTAAGAAATACGCACTCATGTTCGATTTGCCACCACCGCGTCAGCCTAAAGATCATCCTTCACATTAGGGCCTGGCCAGGCACTCTCCTCCCGGTCAGCGCCTTGGCATTGACTAGGCACCCAAGCCGCCTCATCACTTAAGTTATCAGTAGTTCAACTTCAGATCACAACAGACCCAGGATGTAAGCAAATCCCCCGTTACCGTGTAATCCACGGCTTAGACCAGGCCTGACTTTGTGGCAAAATGCTAGGCGCTTAGCTTTACCAACTTCGACGTTTAACCCACTTCCGCAAAAGGTGTAAAATATGAAAGGTCCTAAGAACGGAATAGTAAAGGCATCCTTCTACGCTTCTCCCTCTCCTGAAGCTATCCGATGCACCCATTTTATCTCGCAAAAAGCCACCCCTCATACTGAAGCTCAAATTTTTGCAGCCCGCGCAGCATAACGATAGGTCCAGGAGGACTTTCGCTCGCGTAACCATTCCACCCACCTAATCTTGCAATAATCCATGCCGCCCGTGACATGCTATTTTTTGGATAATAATTTTTTTGTTTTTCAGTTTTGTCTTGTAATTTTTTGCAGACTAATAAAAGCACAATCAGTTCATCATCTGTTAGTAAATCAGAGGCACTTCGATTATTTTTCCATCACGTGATTCTACCAACGCCATTATTTTAATAGCTGTTGCAACACCTAATATCGCTAGAACTTGCAGTTTCTTGGGATCCTCAATTTGACTATCTTCTATTTTAAGACCCTTATTCTTCATCGTCCTGAAAATCTGCGTCCTGAAAATCTGCTCAATGATCCAGCGCCAAGTATACCAAATCAATATTTGTATCGCGCTTTTTAATGAAGTGATCGCATGGGTAGTTAATAACACCCAACTAATCGGACTTGCACCTGAAGGCACTGGGTAAATTTCCATCACATTAACGCAAAAAACAGTGACTGTGCTTCCCCCAGAGTTACAGAGTGTAAGCGGGGTGTATTTGATGGCTAGTATCGCCGCACGTGCTTTTCGTTTTCCTGTAATTGCAGGCAGTTCAACGATATGCGTACCTGTCACTGCCGTATGAGCTAACAATTCTGATATTTTTTCTTTAGATTCCAAAACTCGATCATGCGACGCCCGCACAATAAGATGCGTTCTTGAATTTGGAATACGTTCAAAAATTTCAAAAATATCACTCTCACGATCCCCAATGACCGTGATCATTTTTGCATTGGTCATCGCTTGTGTGGCCGATAGGGCTGTATCAATCCATCGAATCGATTCTTTTTCTTCAATCGGTCGAGATTTCTTTTTTTCTTGCGTCGATTCAGCACGACTCCACGTGATCACTCCGCTGGTGCCGAGAACATTATGATTGAATGCATCAACAATAATCCCTGGATGAACAAATAACACTTTTGTATCGGAATCCCCAGTGGGACCAAACTTTTCTTTTTTTTCTGCTTGCGTGGGATACGTCAGCTGAACTGTGTCCTGCATACACAACACATGTGATTTGCCCAAACAAGCTTCATTCGTCTTCTTGGAAAGTTCAGCGCTCACAATTTCAGGTTTGACATTTTCGTTGCCTAAAAATCGACTAAACACGAGCTCCGTCGCGCGAGCTCCGTCTAATGATTTGATGCAGACCGTCAATTTCTCAAATAAGCGTTTAAAAAATAACCCACCGACACGCGCTAGTCTTTCGTCACCCCATTGTCCTATCAAAATGTGCTGACATCCTCTCCTGAATGCAATAATTCGAATAACATCCTGTAGCCTCCATAACATTTTGATTACATTGCAAAAAGGGAATTATAGAGAAAATTAAAAACTGTGCAATTAGCTCAAAAAAATGTGTGCATCGGATAGCTTCTGTAGTGACAAGTCAAAAATATTTTTTATCTTTCGACCGAAAAAATACTGATTTTGTGAACGTTTGTT
>JBDNGR010000051.1:0-6708 GCA_041689165.1 Coxiellaceae bacterium | reverse complement strand
TTTCGCTTCAATATCGACAAGAGTTCCAGCAGGATGGACTACAGCCGCATCAGAGAAATAAGTCTTTTTTCCCGTAAAAAGTGTGGCACCACCTCCCCGCTCCATTCTGTCGACAATAGCACAAGGCTTTTCTGGCGGTAGCTTCATCCAAAGAAACTCAGCAGATGAAACAACACAAAACAGGCCTCTTACAAGCACGAAAGGTATAGCATATAAGATTTCTAAAGCTTGTTTCTGCAAATCCTCATCAGCAACAGCTGCGCCTGCTGTAATCTGTGTTCTAAGAGCATCACGCGCACTATGGCGCTCAGGATCATCTGCTGATATTGATCAAGCCGGGTCTAATTCATCAGCCACAGCTAAAGCTAAACGAGCAAAGATGTGGGTATCCTTTTGAGCTAAAGCAGTAGCGAGATAAGCAGAAAGCCCGGCATCTCGCGCATCAGGATCAGGCAAAACGCTATCGAATTTTAATCCATTTTGCTCCAAAAACTGAAGTGCTAAGTCAAATTGGCTAGCAGTACCCAAATTAGCGCGAGGAAAATTAGTTACTAAAGACTGTAAGTTTGCCAGGTTTTCTTGCGTTAAATCAGCTTCTGCAAGAAGGGGGCGTACAAACTCAGCTATAGCAAAAGCTGAGCGGGAAGTGCCTCGTCCAAAGACTGCATCAATGACACGGCGCCAAAAGGTTTTGGTAGTATCATTAAGTATTTAAACTTTCTTGTACTTGTGCTCTATTCATTCTTCAAACCCCTACTTGTGTTAGCCAAAACTAGTTTTTTGCAATATTAACAATCGATTTAGCTTGCAGAGCATAGATTTTGGCATGGAAATATTAAGGCTCTATTAAGGCTCTTAAAAAACAACTAAGCGTTCATTTTTTATTTTGCTCTCGCAAAACGCGGTAAAGGACTTTACCAACATTGGATCGAGGCAAGGAATCAACAAACTCGACGTACTTAGGAATGCGATAACCCGTTAATTGATGATGGCAGTACTCCATTAATTCTTCTTTGGTTAAGCTCGGATCTTTTTTAATGATATACGCTTTAATCGCTTCGCCTGAATTAGGATCATCCACACCAATGACCGCCACTTCACTAACCTTGGGATTGCTTGCGATAACATTTTCCACGGTGTCAGGAAAAACTTTAAAACCGGAAACCAAGATCAAATCGTTTTTGCGCCCCACCACAGTCATAAAGCCCTGCTCACTCATTTTGACCATATCACCGGTAGCAAACCAACCCTCAGCATCAATACTTGCTTTAGTTTCCGCTGGATTATTCCAATAGGCTCGCATTCTTTGTGGTCCGCGCACCCAAAGCTCGCCTTCTTCATTGATAGCCAGCTCTTTAGCATTTTCATCGCGGATACTCACTTCCGTACTGGAAATAGGTAAACCGATACTACGATTAAAGCGCTCAAGATTAGTGGGATTAATGCTAACAATCGGACTCATTTCAGTTAAACCATAACCTTCTAAAATCATACAACCTGTCACTTTTAACCAATCATCCGCTACCTCATTATGCGTCGGCATTCCACCCGCTACGGTTAACTTATAATGATGTTGCATTTCACGAAACTCAGCCTGCATTAATAAACCGTGGAATAAAGTATTAAGTCCTATGAACACACTGACACGATATTGTTTTAAGGCTTTGATTAAATCCTTCAGGCGACGTGCGTCTGGAATCAAAATAGCGTGTGCACCGGCTGAAAAAAAGGCTAAGCAACAAACGGTTAAAGAAAAAATATGATACAGCGGCAAAGCTACTAACACAGTTTCGTGTCCAGGTTCAACACATGAACCCACCCACTCGATACTCTGCAAAATATTAGCTACCAAATTGCGATGCGTTAATTCAGCACCTTTAGGTACGCCCGTAGTGCCGCCTGTGTATTGTAATAAGGCGAGATCATCGCCGGTTAACGCAACGGGTTGCCGAGTTAACTTTTTGCCTTCTTCTAGCACATCTACAAAATTAAGCGCAGATTCAATATGCCAACTAGGCACCATGTGTTTAACCCTTTTAACAAAAGCATTCACCAAGATGCGTTTGATTTTAGGAAAGCCATCACCGAGTTCAGTCACAATGACTTTTTCAATGGCAGTACCAGATAAAGCTTGCTCCAATGTGTGCGCTGAGTTAGCTAACACTAAAATAGCTCGGGCCCCACAATCGTGCAATTGATGCGCTAACTCTGGAGGTGTGTAAAGAGGATTAATATTGGTTACCACTAAGCCGGCTTTTAGAGCACCTAAAAACGCTATCGGAAACTGCAAAATATTAGGCAGCATAATGGCAATGCGATCACCTTTTTTTAAACCTAAGACTTGTTGTAAATGGTTAGCAAAAGCTGTACTTAATTTATCAAGCTCGGCATAGCTCAACTCCGTACCCATTGAGCTAAAAGCAGGACGTTCAGCATATTTATTGAAGCTGTGGTCAAATAAATCAATTAAGCTTTTGAAAAGATCAGCATCAATTTCTGCAGGCACATTGGCGGGGTAAGACTTAAGCCAAATTTTTTCCATTAATTTATTCACCTAGGTTAAATCAAGATTAAAATCATCCACATTCACTACTTGCATGCGAATCACTTCAAGCTCTAATAACAACTCGGCTTCGGCAGGTTGCAAGATATGCGCTTTAAGGGCTGATTCGATTTGTTCTTGACGACTTAAACCATGCACAATACCTTTGCGCACCGCTTGATGGATTTCATGTTCTAAGTGCTCACTCGCAATGATTTTTTCCAAAACAGCATCCATAATACCCACTAAATTGTTATTAGCAGGATTTAAATAGGTCAGCTTACCCAAGCGTTGACGCAATATAGAAGGCATAGAAATCAAATCTGACACAGCCTCCCCCGCCTTATCAGAAGGAGGCTTGCATGAATAACCCCAAGGAAAAATCACTAACTTTAAAAATCCTGCCAATGGCACGTTCTGCAACAACCCTTGAAAAGCTGTTTGCATCTTAAAAAATAATTCTTGCAAAACCCATTTGGTGATCGGCATTTCTTGTACTTTATTATCACTATCACGATAGTAATTAAATACTGCTGACGCCATATACAAATAACTTAAAATATCACCTAAGCGTCCTGATATTTTTTCTTTAATTTTTATCTTAGAGCCAAGTGTTATAACACTGAAATCACTCATCAATGCGAAACTTGCTGCCATCCAGTTTAACCGCTGGTAATAACTTTTGATCAAGCTATCAGCTTTAGTTTTTCTGCTGAACAGTCTTGCGAGTGGGTTATTAACAAATAACCCCAAGCTTAAGCTACGTACAAAATTACTGACCAGCATCCACAAGTGCGTGGTGAACGCATAATCAAAGGCCGCCAAGTTATGACTTCTGGCCGCTTGAAATTCTGCTAGCAAGTAAGGATGTGCACGCATTGCCCCTTGACCGAAGATGATCAATGAGCGAGTTAAAATATTAGCACCCTCAACCGTTATACTAATCGGTGTTTCGATATATGACTGCGCCAAATAATTACTCGGACCCATGCAAATACCTTTACCGCCATGGATATCCATCGCAGTATTCACCACGTTTCTTGCTAACTCAGTACAATGATATTTACTAATACCGGCAGCTATTGCGGAAGGCGCACCATGGTCCAAAGCATTCACGGTGAATAAACGAGTAGCCTCTAGTAAATAGACTTGAGCGGCCATATGGGTTAAAGCTTCTTCAATACCACCAAAAAGTTCAATCGGTACATTAAATTGGCGACGAATTTGTGTATAAGCACCACTCGCTAAAGCACCTTTCTTCGCACCACCACAAGCTAAAGATGGCAAAGAAATGGCACGACCTGCTGCCAAGCATTCCATCAACATACGCCAACCACGTCCAGCGCAAGCAAAGCCACCGATGATCCAATCTAAGGGAATAAAAACATCTTCACCTTGCGTCGGACCGTTTGGAAATGCCGCATCTAAGGGTGAATGACGCCGACCAATGCGCACTCCTTCAGTATTAGTCGGAATTAAAGCGCAAGTAATACCTAGATCCTCCTGCGTTCCCATAAGATGCTCAGGATCATAAAGCTTGAAAGCCAAGCCTAGCAAAGTCGCCACCGGCGCTAAAGTGATATAACGTTTGTTCCAATTTAAACGTATACCAATTTCCGCAACCCCATCCTTAAAGCGACGACAAACCACACCATGGTCAATAATGCTGCCAGCATCAGAACCTGCGACTGGGCTAGTTAAAGCAAAACAGGGAATATCTAAACCTTGTGCCAAACGCGGCAAGTAATAATTTTTTTGTTGCTCTGTACCATAACGTAACAGTAGCTCTGCTGGACCTAAAGAATTTGGCACACTGATCACAGTGGCTAAAGCCAAGTTAAAACTCGCCGCTTTTGCAATAATCTCAGAGTGCCCAATGGCTGAAAATTCTTTACCGCCATAAGACTTTGGAATAATCAAACTAAAAAAACCATTAGCTTTTAAGAAATCCCAAATTTCTGGCGGTAAATTACGATCCCGTGTGATTTCCCAAGAATTAGCCATCTGACATAAAGTTTCGAGTGGGCCATCGATAAAGGCTTGTTCTTCCTCACTCAATTTTGGACCAGGCATCGCCGCTAATTTGTCCCAATTCGGCATTCCAGTGAAAAGTTCAGCTTCCCAACCGACACCACCTGCATTTAAAGCTTCCTCTTCTGTATGCGACATGCTTGGCATTAATTTTTGGTAAATGCTAAATATTCTTTTGATAAAAAACCGCTGCCGAATCGGTGTTACACCTAACACTACTCCGAGCGCTATGGCTATTATACAAACTAAAACTATAGTCGGGTGCTTAGCATGAGAGAGGAAAGAGAAACTGACTAAATACAAACTGACTGCAATCGCACTAATTTTCAAAGAAGCTCTTTGATAAGCCAATACAAGCAGCAACACAATCAACGCAAGCGTCCATAGTAAGCTCATAAGATCTCCTGCTTTATCATTAAGGGCGCCTCTATAAATTGCTATTTTGTCTTAATACTTTATTGCGCACTTTTATCAAATCCTCATTTATCGCCCATAAACTGCGGACGCTCAAA
Organism: Coxiellaceae bacterium; assembly: GCA_041689165.1. Lineage (GTDB taxonomy): Bacteria > Pseudomonadota > Gammaproteobacteria > Coxiellales > Coxiellaceae > CAIQCE01. Next base: position 1,623 of record JBDNGR010000051.1, on the reverse strand, counting down.
AAGTGTGCGCCGTGTCTTAAGCCAAAATATCTAATTTATAGAAATGCCCTTAAAGCCTGCTGACAATTACTTTTACGGTCCATCGACAAAAGGCAAGCTGCTCAACAAGCTTTGCCACCCTCTACTTGAGCTTGAATAGTCTCATAAGATTTGAGCCATGGCTTTTGTTTTTTCAGAGAAACGGGTAGAGCTTGTAATGCCTGCAAAGCTTGCTTTCTATTAGCATAGTGCCCATAAATCAAAATGTACCAAGCTGTATTATTAATACACGCTTGATAATATCCCGCCTTCCCTTTCAAATGATGTGTCATGACATATTTTTTCAAGCGCGGCAAATCCACGCTCGCAGCTAATTGAATACTATAAGAGTTAGGTGAGGCTTTTTTTGCAGTTTGCACACTTTGGGTTTGAGCAGGCTTTACTTGTGCCTGACGAACTGTTGCTACAATTTTGGTTTTAGACGCCTGTGTTACTGTAACTGATTGCGTCGCAACCGGAGGCTCTTCTGCAGCAGAAATTTGCACTAATTTTAAAGCTTGAATGGCTTGCGGCTGTCCCTGTGCAGCGGCGCGACGCATCCATAACTTAGCTTCCGGCGGATTTTCAGCAATATCGATACCATAATAATACATGTACGCTAAAGCATACTGAGCATCAGCATCACCTGCTGCGGCAGCTTTCGACACCTTCTTTGATGAACACTGATATCTTTTTAATAAGGCATTGGATTGGCAAGCCGCTTTTACTTCAGCCGAAGCTTGCTTAGTGGTTGAGTGCGCACAGCTGGCTAATAAACTCACCGTGAATAAGATTAAAGAAATGGAAACCCAAGGAACATCTTTGCACAAACGCACCATGTGCCACTCTCCGTCCTAAATATGATGAAGGCAATCATATCACTATATGTTGTCATCTCAAATCTGCTTTGGAGCGTAGCAACTGTCTTGAAGCTTAAGCTTCAAGACAGTTGCTACGGCGCCAGTATTGAGAGGGCAACCACGGGGGGATTGCCCCTACGCCTAACCTACAAGCTTAAATCGTAGAAATGAAAAACCCCGCGGGGCTTACACACAGCGGGGTTAGGGGAAATCTGCTTCTCAGGGGCTTTAGCCACAATTGCTTTTGGCATCAAATCGGAGATCAGGGCCAGCAGCACCCACTAATTAATCAACATATACGGTTGAAGATGCGTAGTTTCACCAACATACGGGTTGTAAGTCGCAGCTTGGAAAACAGCTAACATGCTTGTGGAAACTAATGCTACAAAAGCAAGAACAGCGAAGCTTGCAATAGCATTCTTCATAATTTGATCCTCCATGATCGTGATTGAATTTAAAGCTTTTGACCTTTTTTAAAGTACAAAGTGCACCGTGAGTTCCTTTTAAGAACACTCTGAGAAGTCAAAAGGGGTAAAGTCAACTATACAAATCTCGACAAACTTAACAAGTGCTAATTTTGAACAGCCCGGGACTGGTTAGGAGTTAGCTAAGCTATAAGTTATTTGAATTCAATAATCTATTTGCTCATTCTCTGGCTGAATCGGCTTTAGGCGCAGGGCTTTTACAGAGATCTCTTACACAAGGCATGGATATTTGCAGAGGGCTACTCGACTGCTCGCAAGCT
>JBDNGR010000050.1:0-5227 GCA_041689165.1 Coxiellaceae bacterium | reverse complement strand
TGAAGTCACCCGTACTGATAGTTCGGCTGTTGCTTTGTTATTAGCTTGGTTGCGTAAAGCCAAAGGTGATGGCAAAGCAATACGATTCATCAATCTTCCACAATCAATGCTCGATATGGCCCAGGCCTATGATGTTAAATCGTTCCTGGGAATTTCAGCTTAGTTAAACGGCTAGGGTTCATGGATAAATTAATTATTACTGGTGGCGTTCCGCTGCAAGGTTCTATTCGTATCTCAGGTGCTAAAAACGCGGTTTTACCGATTTTGGCAGCATCGCTCATGCTGGATCAGCCAGTGCGCCTAATTAACGTGCCCCATTTACACGATGTCACCACGATGATGGAGCTGCTGGGCTGTATGGGTACAGACTTCACGATTGATGAGCATATGGGAATAGAGGTGGATACTAGTCACCTGCAGTGCTTCAGCGCACCTTATGAGCTTGTTAAGACTATGCGTGCCTCCATATTGGTACTCGGGCCATTATTAGCACGTTACGGTCAGGCGGAGGTTTCTTTGCCTGGTGGCTGTGCCATCGGTTCAAGGCCGGTGGATCTACATATTGCCGGTATGAAAGCTCTGGGTGCTCAGATTGAAGTGAAAGATGGTTTTATCAAAGCGGTAGTGCCAAAGGGACGTTTACAGGGGGCTGAGCTCAACCTGGACAAGATCACAGTTACGGGTACGGAAAACCTGATGATGGCTGCGTGTTTAGCTGAAGGCCGTAGTATCATTCAGAATACCGCTAGCGAGCCTGAGGTGGAAGATTTGGCCAATTTCTTGAATGCCATGGGAGCTAAGATTCAAGGTGCTGGCACGAACACCATCATTATTGATGGGGTGGAGCGCTTGCACGGCGGTGAATATAGAGTTCTGGCTGATCGGATTGAGGCAGGCACCTATTTGGCCGCAGCTGCTATGACTCGTGGGCACATTAAACTCAGAGAAGTCAGACCTAGCTTGCTTAGCTTGGTACTGCACAAATTGACTGAAACTGGCGCTGATATCAGCTTTGGTGACGATTGGATCGAATTAAATATGCATAATAAGCGCCCGAAAGCCGTGAATATAGAAACGGCTCCTTACCCAAGCTTCCCAACGGATATGCAGGCACAATTTTTGGCGATGAATAGCGTGTCCAAAGGGGTGAGTACGGTGACGGAAACGGTTTTCGAAAATCGCTTTATGCATGTTCACGAGCTACGCCGTATGGGAGCTCAGATTCAGCTTAAAGGCAATACCGCGATCTGTGAGGGCCGTGAATACTTAACAGCGGCACCTGTTATGGCTACCGATCTTCGTGCCTCAGCCAGCTTAGTTTTGGCCGGCTTGGTCGGACGTGGCGAGACCACGGTGGAGCGTATTTACCATATCGATCGTGGTTACGAGAGTATTGAAGAAAAACTCACGCAACTTGGCGCGATCATTCGACGTGTTCCTTCTGCAAGGGCCGTGAATACCTAAGGGCAGCCGATCCTCATTGTATTTAAAGAATAAAACTCTGCTACTTTTCTCAAAAAAATTTCTTCTAAAAAATGTCAGTTTCCTAACATAAATTCCCCGGCAATATTTTTATCTTATCCTATACTGAAATGATTCACTGGATTCAAGGAGTGGATCAGATGATTAAATCGATATTTCACATATACAAAGCTTCCGTTTGGTATTTCTCATTCAATGGATTTGATGAAAGTGGTGCCACGTATGCCAACACATAACGCAAGCTCAGATATAGTGGGTACGCGCATTTGGAATTCAGCTTATGAAGCGCTGAAAGCGCAAAATATTGATGAATTCCTAAAACAGTTAGAAGTATTACGTCGCCATTTTATTTTGAAAACAGCGACAAATAATTATGAAACTATCTCAACGCGTAATCTCAGGCAAGCATCAAAGCCGAAAGCTCCTACTAGTCCAAATGCAGATACATTTGTAAGCCATTATAAACAGCTACGCACAAAGCTTAAAGCAGATGATCTTGCTACTAAGAGAGCTTATGTAACTCATTATGATTTAGCGGGTTACTTAGGTGCATCACTGCAGACACGCTTAGATCCGATGACGCCTGGTTATGAAGAAGAATTCAGACAGTTAATTCGTCGTGAACTCTTTTCTAAAATATTACAAGAATTCTTGCCGTCTCTTTATAAAAACAAAGATAAATTGGAAGCTTCTTCAGTTCGAGCTTCGCAACTTCCTCCGCAGCGAATTTCCAATTTAGGCTTTACCTTAATTGGCTTTAGTCTCTTGGTGCTCACCGCAGGAATAGTCTGTGCTACCTTGTCAGGAATCGGTTTCTTACCCGCATTACCATTTTTGACTGAAATAACGCTCGCAACAATCACTGTATCAGCGTCGTTACTATCAAGCTTAGCCATCAGCTTGACGAGCATTATCATTGCATCGCTGGTTAGCATAGTGGCTTTCACTACTAAAAAAACGGCAGTTCCTGCAGGCCACGCAAAGCAAAGCTCGACACCAGAGGAGCCCTATGTAACTGAAGATGAACGAATTTTAAATATTCAAGCTGATTTAATTCGAGCTATGTTGGCAGAAGGCGAGCACGCGAGCTTGGATACTGCTGACAAAGAAGCGATAGTAGTAGCGGTGAATAATGATTTCAATCTCACGCTTAGCATAGATGATACTGAAGCATTTTTAAATCAATTAAGTCTTGGTATTAGAACACAAGCATTTATGGAAGCCGGGGTACGTATTGATGAACGAGATTGTCGTGAAATAGCTAAGCTTTGCGCTGATAGAAAAGCAAAAGTTATAGAAGAAGGTCCCATCAAGCAGGTTGATGCGCGAAACTTTTATACAAAAGCTCCATATTTGGGCATATCCTTGACTGAGGAACAGATTTTAGCTGTATTGAATGATAATGAATCAATTAAGCTTACTGAGAACCAGGTTGAAACTTTATTGATAAATGTAAGTAAAAAATGTGACAATTTTTCACGTAACGACTATGTAAATTTATCAAGTTTTATTCGTAATAGAAAAGTTCGTATAACGCCTAAACTTAAAGCCGCTATGGTTAAACAGTATGTTAATTTGGAAGGCCGAGCTCTCCATGCGTACCTGCAGATTAAGAGTGCTGATTTAAGTAAACGATTAGAGTACCGTCGTTACTTAGATGCCTTTGTCTCAGGAATTGAAATCGTCACGGTAGAAGATTTGAAGAATGCTTCTTTGATTGCTTTGGGTAATACTTTGACACGTTTGCAATCAGCGCGGCTGCCACAATGGCTAAGCTGGATGCAGCCCACAATATTAGCGCAAAAAATCACTTATATTGAAGATACTATTACTGCCATTAAGGATGGGCATTCTGGTAAAGATAAAGAAGCACTTCAGGCTAAACTACAAACGGTGCAAGCATCTGATTTACTAGCCACACATCGGTCTTGCTGTTCTGCATTTTTTCGTCCTACTTGTTCCGCACGAGAAATGGCGGCAATCGCGACCTGGTGTGTTGAATCTCAAGAACATTATAAAACCGAATATGAAAACCGTTTCACACTTTAACCATGCTTGTCTAATGGCGAGCATTTTTAATTATTCTTCAATCACAATAAACAATTTAGAATCAATCCTGGCCACTTTAAGTAGTAGTTGTGGTGGATTTTGGTTAGCAATATTTTGCAATTCTTTAACCGAACTAATTTCTTCTGAATTAGCTTGAGTGATAACATCACCGGGCAATAAACCCGCTAAGGCCGCATTGCTATTTTCATCCACCATCACGACGATTGCGCCTTTGAGATAAGTACCGTCGGGCTGTAATTGATTGAAGTCTTCAATACGTAAACCACCCAAGAAAGGAATTTTTGGTTGCGCGATCTTTTCAGGATCACCCATCTTTGCATGAATCACCATCGGTTTGTGTTCACGCTGGATGTTCAAATCAAGCTTCGTGCCAGGCCGAATTAAGCTTAATGAATTGCGTAACTGATCGGCACTTTTAATATCCACGCCATTAGCTTGCATAATAATATCTTCGGCTTTAATGCCGGCACTGCGAGCGGGCGAGCCAATAATAGTGTCGGTCACAATCACGCCTTGACCTATTTTCAGTGCTAAAGCGTGCGCAATTTCAGGGCTGATGTTTTGCACCAAAACACCTAACATGCCGCGTTTGACTTTGCCGTACTCAAGTAGCTGCGTAATGACCGCATGGACCATGTTGCTGGGAATAGCAAAACCGATCCCGTTGTTGCCACCACTGGTACTAAAGATAGCGGTGTTAATGCCTACTAAATTCCCTTGCATGTTGACTAAAGCACCACCGGAATTACCTGGATTAATCGGCGCATCTGTTTGGATATACGTTTGAATGCCAGTGGCTTGTGGTTCGGTGCGATTTAAAGCACTCACCATTCCGGAAGTGACGGTTTGAGTTAAACCAAAGGGACTGCCGATAGCCGCCACAAAATCACCGACTTTAAGTTGATCTGAGTCAGCGAACTCCAGGCTTTGTAATCCTTTAGCGTTAATGTGAATAATGGCCAAATCAAAGCCATCATCTTGTGCCACTAGATTAGCGCGAAAGCGTCGCCCATCTTTGAGCGTCACCACCATGATTTTTTGCTTATTGACCACATGCGCATTAGTGATGATTAAGCCTTTGTCCGCATCAAAAATTGCCCCAGAACCCACGGTAAAGCTGCGCACAGGGGCGCCGCGTTTGCTTTTTGGTAAAGGAATGTCTTCATCCAAGGCTTCCGCATAAGACAGTTCTTTCTCGACATTAATATTGACCACGCTAGGGGTCGTTTTGTCTAACATCGGAGCGAGACTTAAAGAGGGAGTGGCCGGGGTGGCAGCGAAACAGCTGCCAGCGAGTGATAGAAGCAGAGTGGATACAAGCGTGTTAAGTTTGTTCATGTTAAGTCGCTAAGCCTCGGTAATGTTTGTAAAAACTGTCAGTCATTCTACCGATTACAGGACGAGATGCCAATTGACTATTTGGCCCCTAAGACTCAGCTGTTTTAGCTTACTGGCCATGAGGTCAGCTGCGCGTGGTGACACGCAGGGTATCACCTTCTGGCACACCGTTACCCTTTGCAGGTGTCCCAATCTCTTGGTGCAACGGTGAAAGCAAGGCACATTTAGCCTGTGTCGATGAAGCAGCAGGACTTGCTCGTTGTGCGGTGGCGGGATCTGGTATTTCATCGCTTTTTTTAACAGGCAAAGGATCTAGGTTGGTTTTGGAGAGCGTGCT
>JBDNGR010000049.1:0-1845 GCA_041689165.1 Coxiellaceae bacterium | reverse complement strand
TAAGCGATTAAAAAACAAATCCCCTGCAGAAGCACTTACAGGAAAGCCGCACAAGCCATGTCTTGAAATGCTTGGCTTTGAGTGCTTTCGCCGTCAAGATGCGTAGTTCAACAGTTTTTTAAAGAGCAATTGAATCGTAACGTTCATGCCTAAATGATAACACATCAGGGCAGAATCCGGCACACCTAGTCTTGTCCAATGCAAGATGAGTCTCAAATGATAGTCTGATTCCAATACAAATGAGTCTGAAATAATCGTTAAAAAAGGAATATAGAGCCAAAGTTGTTCATGATAGAGAGATGAACATACTAATGAATGACTCGAAGCTTAAAACCCCACAGGCGATAGCCGCGTTTCTGCAGGGAACACAGCTGTCAGAATTAACAGTTGATAAAATTAGCTCCTATAGTTTCATCGCCCGGACATTGAAACAAACTGCTTATTTTAGCTTAGGCAAAAAAGACAAATCGATTGTCCTTGAATACCTACTGAAGCTCACCCAATATTCGCGACAACAGCTGACTCGTTTGGTTGCACAATATCGCGATAATAGTTGGATTGGGAGCCATTATTTAAAGCGGAATCAATTTGCCACGAAGTATACACGCAGTGATATTGTGTTGCTTGCAAATACTGATGTTGCTCACGAGACGCTCAGTGGGCTAGCCACGAAGAAGTTGTTTGAGCGAGCCTATCAGATATACCACAATATGGATTACGAGCGCCTAGCCACGATTTCAGTCGCTCATATTTACAATTTACGCAAGAGTAAAACTTACCTGCTGAAACGATACGATTTTGATAAAACGAAACGCACTTCTGTATCGATTGCTGAGCGAAGAAAGCCTGTTACTAATGGTAAGCCTGGATACATCCGAATTGATACAGTACATCAGGGTGACTTGGATAAACAGAAAGGTGTTTACCATATTAATGCAACGGATGAGGTCACACAGTTTGAAGTTGTTTGTAGTGTTGAAAAAATATCTGAGCAATACCTGATCCCAGTACTGGCCGCCTTGTTGACTACATTTCCCTTTAAAATACTGGGCTTTCATAGCGATAATGGCTCAGAGTATATCAACAAGAACGTTGAGAAACTCCTGAACAAATTGCACGTTGAATTCACCAAGTCCCGCTCACGAAAAAGCAATGATAATGCACTTGCTGAGTGCAAGAATGGAGCCATTATTCGTAAGCATCTTGGGTATATTCATATACCACAAAAATGGGCGCCATTATTAAATGAGTTCGATCAAAACTACCTGACACCCTATATCAACTATCACAGACCATGCCTGTTTGCGGAGGAGATTATCGACAAGCACGGTAAGATAAAGAAAATATACCCTTATAAACTGATGATGACCCCGTATGAGAAATTCAAATCATTACCTGACGCTAAGCAATACTTAAAGCCGGGAACAACATTTATAGAGCTCGATAAAATCGCCATGAAATTAACAGATCTGCAAGCAGCTGAACAATTGCAAAGTGCGAAAAAAATTATGTTCAAAAAGATTTTTGAGGATAAATAAACTTTAAATAAAGAGCATGTAACCCGATCATCCTAGCAGATTCCACGGAGGATGTGGACAAGCATGGACAACATCCCTGTTGCCCACACTTGACCACAACCTCTCGCGACAAAGACGCTGAGTGGTGGATAACTTCCTTGCTTTCGCCATCCTTGGCTCAAGCTTTACGGAAGTTATCCACCACTCAGCTTGATAATAAATTTGATTATAAGACCATAATTATGGCAATATCACCATCCCACTAATAATACTGGGCAGCTTGGGCCTCTATATTCATTTGAGACTCATTTTAGGATTGGAATATACT
>JBDNGR010000048.1:0-2206 GCA_041689165.1 Coxiellaceae bacterium | reverse complement strand
TGGGCTGCATTCCCAGCGCTACGTACCAACTGACCACCGCGCCCTGGATACAACTCGACGTTGTGAACCATAGTACCAAGTGGAATATTGCGAATCGGCAACGCATTGCCGGTGCGAATATCAGCTTCGGGACCGGACATAATCATGTCGCCCACTTTTAATCCATTGGGCGCAAGAATATAACGTTTCTCACCATCTGTATAAACAATCAGGGCAATACGTGCGCTGCGGTTCGGATCATATTCAATCGAATCAACTTTGCCTGAAACATTAAATTTATTGCGGCGAAAATCGATAATGCGATAGCGTCGTTTGTGACCGCCACCTTGATGGCGCATAGTGACGATACCACGATTGTTGCGACCAGCTTTGCTGCGCAAAGGCGCCAATAGTGAACGTTCTGGTTCAGAGCGAGTGATGTCATCAAAAGTCGAAACACTCATATTACGGCGACCCGCCGAAGTTGGTCGATAAATCTTAATAGCCATTTCCGATCACTCTCCTCACTAAACGCCTTCAAACAATTGAATGCTGTCACCAGGCGCCAAGGTCACAATCGCCTTCTTCCACTTGGGTTTGCGAATCGCAATACGGCGACCGCGACGGGCAGTTTTGATCGGCATGACCATTACATGAACCCGATTCACTGTAACATTAAAAGCAGTTTCAACGGCGTCTTTAACCAACAGTTTATTGGCACGCATGTCTACTTCAAAAGCATAGCGTTTAAGGCCCAAGTCCTCATTGCCGTAGACACTTTTTTCCGTGACAACCGGTCGCTTCAATACTTCATAAATGTGCATATTAGGACTCCTCACCATTCACTTCTGGCGACTCTACATCAGGCTCACCAGAAGCGCCATTTGCACCCAACCACTGCTCGATCTGCTCAATCGAACCCCGGGATAGCAATAGTGCATCGTATCCTAAAATGTCGCGCATGTTAAGATATCCACTCAACAGAGTCTTTACGTTGGGAAGATTGTGGGCGCTGCGCATTACAAGCTCGTTCTTTGCGGGCAAAACCAACAGTACGCTGCCGGCATTGAAGCCCAACGCCCCCATCATATTGACCATCGCTTTAGTCTTAGCTTCAGCGAATTCCAGATTATCGAGCACGACAATCTGCCCGGCAGCAGCTTTGGCTGTCAACGCACCACGGATAGCAGCGTGGTGCATTTTCTTAGGCAAATTTTTGGTATACTTACGTGGGGTAGGTCCAAAGACAGTGCCACCACCAATCCATTGTGGTGCGCGTGTCGAGCCCTGACGAGCACGACCAGTACCTTTCTGACGGAAGGGTTTGCGGCCACCACCAGCTACCTCAGCACGCGTTTTAGTTTTGTGAGTGCCTAAGCGAGCGTTGGACAATTGGCGAATCAGCGCCTGGTGCATCAGAGATCGATTGATCGGTGCAGCAAAAACTGCATCGCTAACTTCAATCTCGCCAATTTGCTTCCCTGCCATATCTTTAAGCGGCAAATTCATAATTTTTCTCCTTGTTTTTTCTAGCATGCTCGCTACGGTTTAAGCCTTTTTCGCCGGCTTTTTTACCGCGTCGTGCACCAGGACAAGGCCGTTACGTGGGCCAGGGATGGCGCCTCTGACGGCGATCAAATTGCGTTCTGCATCTACCAAGGCAACCTTCAAACTTTGCACCGTCGTGCGGACGTTACCAAACTGACCAGGTGCACGGGCGCCAGGCCAAGTGTGACCAGGGGTCGTACCAGCGCCACGCGAGCCGACCGCACGGTGGCGATCAGATTGACCATGTGTTTTGGGACCGCCACTAAAGCCGTGGCGCTTGACACCACCACTAAAGCCGTGCCCTTTAGAGACGCCTTCAACATCAACCCAGTCGCCTTCTTGGAAAACATCTGCCTTAATGACATCGCCAAGCCCGTAGGTGGGCGCGTTGACATAACGCAATTCACGCAGTTCGCGCAGCGTAGGGGCAGTAGCCTTACTTAAATGGCCGCGCTCGCCTTTGGTCAGTTTGCGCTCAGGCACTTCATCAAAGCCGATTTGCACGGCGTTGTACCCATCGGTATCAACATTCTTTACCTGTGTGACATAGCAAGGACCTGCCTCGATAATTGTCACGGGCACAACGGCGCCACTCTCGTCAAAGAGCTGCGTCATGCCAACTTTTCTGCCTAAAATTCCTCGCATCATTTCCTCCTGGGACTGCCAGTTGCAATGGTCA
>JBDNGR010000047.1:0-2385 GCA_041689165.1 Coxiellaceae bacterium | reverse complement strand
GTCTAGCTAATGGTTTAGCAGGCGATGTTTTACCGGTGGGTAGTGGTATCAGCGAATTAGGAATTCACTATGGTCCGGGCTACCGAATATGTTTTTTAAAACATAAAGAAGTAATTCTCTTATTGTGCGGTGGAAATAAAAGTTCTCAGTGGAAGGATATTGAGTATGCAAAAAAACTCGCAAATGCGTGGCAAGACTAAAATGAAAAAACAAATTTATGATTACGACCCTGCAGCAGCTTTAGATAGCCCAGAAGCCGTGGTTCTATTTATGAGCGATGCATTTGAAACTGCCGATGCACCCTATATTGCCAAAGCTTTAGGAGTGGTCGCTCGCGCCAAGGGAATGACAGCGATGGCTAAAAAAACCGGGTTATCACGAGAACAGCTTTATCGTTCGTTGAGTGAAAATGGCAATCCCACTCTAAAAACCACCTTAAGCTTAATGCGCGCTATCGGCATCCATCTAACAACCAAAACCCATCGCGCAGCACGCTAAGCTGCACAGTAGCTGTTGATCCACATCAACGCCAATTATCCTAAAAACGGCATTTGGAATCGTAGCGAGAAGGGCTAATGGGTTACAACTCTTTACAAGCCTACCTGCTCCCGCCACAATGCGGGTCATTTTTCGGGCTAATGCCCCCCCTAGCTAACTAAAAGAAGAACGTAAAATGACTGCAAAAAACATTTTCTATGCTCAATCAGGTGGACCGACGGCTGTTATCAATAATAGTGCCTGTGGCGTCATTGAGACTGCGCGCGCGCATTCAGACCAGATTGGTAAAGTCTATGCCGGCCTTAATGGGATTTTAGGGGCTTTACATGAGAACTTGATTGATACCAGCTTAGAAAGCAGTGATGCCATTGCTGCATTACGTCACACGCCTTCCAGCGCTTTTGGTTCTTGTCGTTTTAAATTAAAAAGCTTAGAAGAAAATAAAGCGCAGTACCAACGTCTCATTGAAGTCTTCAAAGCACACAATATTGGTTATTTCTTTTATAACGGCGGCAATGATTCGCAAGATACCGCTTTGAAAGTGTCACAAATGAGCCAACAAATGGCTTACCCTTTAATTTCAATCGGTATTCCTAAAACGATTGATAATGATTTACCTCATATTGATTTTTGCCCAGGCTTCGGTTCGGTTGCTAAATATGTCGCCATATCAACACAAGAAGCCGCTTTAGATACTTGGAGCATGGCCACGTCTTCTACTAAAGTTTTTATTTTGGAAGTGATGGGACGTCATGCTGGTTGGATCGCAGCAGCTGGTGGCTTAGGTAAACAAAAAGAAGGTGATGCACCACACATCATTCTTTTCCCAGAAATTGTTTTTGATCAACAGAAATTTTTAAATAAAGTTGAGCAAAGTATCAAACAATTTGGGTATTGTGTGATTGTCGCCTCAGAAGGCATTCAAAATGCAGCAGGACAATTCTTAGCCGATGCGGGCTTAAAAGATGCGTTCGGTCACTCACAATTAGGCGGTGTAGCGCCAGTACCTGCAAGCTTAATCAAAGATAATTTAGGTTATAAATATCATTGGGCTGTGGCGGATTATTTACAGCGTGCGGCACGTCATATCGCTTCTAAAGTCGACGTGGATCAAGCTTATGCACTTGGTAAAGCTGCCGTTGAATATGCTTTGAAGGGTGTCAGTGATGTGATGATGAGCATTGAACGCGAAGCGAATCAACACAGCTGGAAAATCACGACTGTTGCTTTAGATAAAGTGGCTAATCAAGAACGCGTGATGCCGAAAGAATTTATTAGTGAAGATGGTTTTGGTATTACCGATGCCGCGCGCGCATACCTACAACCTTTAATTGAAGGTGAAGATTACCCGCCTTATACCAACGGTTTGCCGCAATATGTGAAATTAAAAAATCAGTTGGTAGCGAAATTGTTGGCGGAAGATCTAACGGTTTGATGGGGCAACACAACTGCGTTGTTCTGTCATGCCGGCATGGATGCAGGGAAGACAATGAAGGGCATCTAGGTACGAGCTGTATAATGGCACCGTAGCTTGGGCGTAGGGGCGGGGCCCTGTCCCCGCCCTCTCAACTGTACATCGATGTTAATTCAAAGGGGACAGGACCAACTTATAAGGCAGCACTGCCCAACACCCGATAATGATTTTGCTCACAACTTTGAATTAAGCACGGTCTTGTGGGGGCGGGGCCCTGTCCCCGCCTTCTTCAACTGTACATCGATGTTAATTCAAAGGGGACAGGACCAACTTATAACGGACAGTCCGCACCTTGCCCTATCCAAATTTTGAATAAAAAAGCATTTTTCTAAGATTTCTGAAGCACTTCAGGCCAAAACATTCATTTTCTAAAATCTGAGGTGCCATAATAGATTACGTTTTGTGAAATATTT
>JBDNGR010000046.1:0-9005 GCA_041689165.1 Coxiellaceae bacterium | reverse complement strand
GAAACCGGTGTCGGTGAAATTGAAGTTAAATCGGGCGAAGAGTCTGTACGCTTAAGCCGTTACAATTATCAAGCGCCTACTACCACAGCACCCTTCGCTATGGCAGCTCCTAGTGCTGCACCACGAGCTGCGGCAGCTGCTGCTAAAGATGAAAAGAAAACTCCTGCACACATCGAAGGCCATGTATTGAAGTCGCCGATGGTGGGAACTGTTTATTTAGCCGCTAAACCGGGTGCAAAACCTTTTGTTCAAGTAGGGCAACAGGTGAATATCGGTGATGTGCTGTGCATGATTGAAGCCATGAAAATGTTTAATCAAATTGAAGCCGACAAAGCAGGTATTGTGAGCGCAAGACTCATTGAGAATGAACAACCTGTCGAATTCGATCAAGCCCTATTCATTATTGAGGAAGCCTAATGTTTAAAAAAGTACTCATCGCCAATCGAGGCGAGATCGCTTTACGTATTCAGCGCGCCTGCAAAGAACTGAGTATTCAAACAGTAGCTGTGTATTCCGCGGCAGATCGCGACTTAATGCATGTGCGCCTTGCTGATGAAGCCGTTTGTATTGGCCCTGCGAATAGCACTAATAGTTACTTAAATATTCCAGCCGTTATTAGCGCTGCTGAAATTACACACGCTGATGCGATTCATCCAGGCTATGGTTTTCTCGCGGAAAATGCTGATTTTGCCGAACGAGTACAGCAAAGTGGTTTTACTTTTATTGGCCCGCGTCCCGATACGATTGAATTGATGGGTAATAAAGTTTCCGCGATTAAAGCGATGCGTGCTGCCGGCATTCCCTGCATTCCTGGATCTAATGGTGCTTTGTCTAACGACGATGCGCTCAATCAAGAATTAGCCAAACAAATTGGTTATCCAATTATTATTAAAGCCTCTGGTGGTGGTGGCGGTCGTGGTATGCGTGTGGTTCGCGGTGAAAATGAATTATTGAATTCAATCGCCATGACTAAAACTGAAGCCGCAGCCGCCTTTGGTAATGATGAAGTGTACATGGAAAAGTTTTTAGAAAATCCTCGTCACATTGAAATTCAAGTTTTAGCCGATGGTCAAGGTCACGCAGTTCACTTGGGTGAACGTGATTGCTCAATGCAACGCCGTCACCAAAAAGTGCTAGAGGAAGCTCCGGCGCCTGGCATTAGCCCTGAACAACGCGCCAAAATTGGTGAACGTTGCGCTAAGGCTTGTGTTGAAATCAATTATCGTGGCGTAGGCACTTTTGAATTCCTGTATGAGAATAGTGAATTTTATTTCATTGAAATGAATACTCGTATTCAAGTAGAGCATCCGGTTACAGAAATGATCACGGGCATTGACCTCATCAAAGAACAAATTAAAGTAGCTGTGGGCATTCCTTTATCACTCAAACAAAGTGATATTCAGATTAAAGGTCATGCGATCGAGTGTCGCATTAATGCAGAAGATCCTAATAATTTCATGCCATGCCCAGGACTTATCACGGCATTCCACTCACCGGGTGGACCTGGTATTCGCGTAGACTCTCATCTCTACAGTAACTATCGAGTACCTCCTTATTACGATTCATTAGTGGCAAAGATTATTAGTTATGGTGAGGATCGCGCAACAGCACTCATTAAAATGCAAAATGCTCTCAACGAAACAGTCGTTGAAGGAATTAAAACTAATATTCCACTGCATGAACGATTATTGCAGGATGAAAATTTTCGCCGTGGTGCGCAAAATATTCATTACTTAGAGAAGAAGCTCAAGGAAGAATCAGCATAATTTTTTGCTATTTTGCCTTCATCCAATCCAGCGCCAGTTAGGGCGCTGGATTAACAACCCACTAGTTAACCCATGAAAACTCTTATCATTCACAGCTTGACTGAAGAAGCTGAATTAATTGCTGATCTTTTAACGGCGCTTGATTTTGAAATCGTTTGTAATGAAGGGTGGGCTCGTATCGTCTTATCCGAAAAACGCCCGCTCAGCTAGAAAAAATCGTAACAATACCGTTGCTTCATAGTAATTTCCTGGTATAAATGAACTAAGGCCTAAATTTTAAGGACCTAAATTCAAGTTTTAAAGCTAAAAATTCTTCAAGAATAAAAAACCTCCGCCACTTGCGGCGGAGCCACAGCAATGGGGTTTGCCAGAGAAGAAAATGCAATTCTCTCTCTGGGTCGCCAGTGAGGCCATGCCGAACAACGCGAAATCAAACACAACAAAACATAGATTCGGCACGGAATCGCTGGGTTTTTTACATAGAAGGAGGGAAGCTTATGCCTACTAGCACCGCCCCTGAAGCAGTTCAAAAAACACTGGTCCATACCCAGAAGTTTGCTACCGACACCTGGGGCTATTTTAACCAGACCGAGCCTGAACCTGAGGAAGGTACTTTTGCCTTAATGGCTCCAAAACCGCCTGCAAATTTTTTTATGCGTCTCGTCAGTGCAATTCCAGGCGCTTTCATTAGGGCCGGAACTGAGGGGCTCTATAACGCTGATCAAATAGTATTCACCCCTATTCGTACCTGGTCTTTTATTGCCGCAGGTTTAGCGGCCGTTGCCGCGGGCACAGCTAGCGTTTTAAGTGTCACAGCACTTAATGGTATTCCACTACTTGGCATAATGGTATTTATTCCAGCTGTGGTACTTGTAGTAGCCAGCCTGTTTCGTGCCATCAGTATCAAGCCAAAAGATATAGTTTCTCAATTTAGAAAACTCTATCCAGAGACTAGTGTAGTCATAAAATTTGAGGTCAAGGTTGGTGATCACACAGTGACCGAAGCCCGGCTATTTGCAGCCACTGTTCGTGCTGTAACAAAAGGGACTGAAACAAAGTATTTTCTAAGTGCCTGTTATGAGCTAAGCCATGACGGCAGCCAGAAAGCTTTCATTAGTAACTTCAGCTTAAGTGTAGAAAACTATAATGCTTATCTAGCTCTCGATAAAGATGGTCAGCAAGCTCAAGTAATAACCTGGCTTATTGAAAAAGCCCGTATTACCGAACTCAACCAACGCGCTACTACCGAACAAAATAAAGCGCGTGCGGCGCGTTCAGAAGGATGGCTTAATTTCCTCATATTCCGCATTCAAAGCTTATGGAATAAACACTACAAGGGCATGAGCCGCTTCCAGATCATTCGCGAAAGCTTATGGGTTCCCTTTAAGTTTGTATTCAGCGGGGCAATGGTGTATTGGTCAATATGGCTCTGTGATACCCTGATAGCTGGGTCATCTGTCGGCCCAGGGGTTCTTTTTGTACCCTTTGCTAGCAACTTTATTGCTTTTGGTATCCCTCTAATTGTAGCCATCGTATTGGCTGTTGCTAGAGCTGTGGTGGCTTATCAGCAACAAGATGTTCTAAAAAATTATGATGCCACTAAAAACATCGCAGAAATGCTATTTCAAGAAGCAGCGGCCAAAAAGCTCGCTGATGAGCAATTTAGGATTGCTGAAAACGTCAATCATCAGCGTGATCGTTTTCTTCAGAGCCTTCGCACCGTACCTAGTCTAACAGAAGCTGGGCAGCCTACCACTCTGGCACGCCTCTGGAATAACTTTTGGTACTCATTAGCCACTTTGTTTATTACTGACTACAGTATTCGTAATATGCTGAACTCCACCCGCGCAGGTAGTTTGCTGCGAATAACCGTCAACACTATAGTGCGTTTTGCCACCGGCTTTATTTTAGCCTTTATTTCCCTCTGGCCAGTGTTTGATTACCTTACAACCTTGGGTGGATTACCAGGCACACTAGGTTTAATTCAGTTCGGTGTTAGCCTATTTTCTGGCTTCTGCTTTGCAGCATATGCGGCTTACACCAAAACTACGGAAGAAAATGATCGCTTCGCTAAATTCGATGAAATAAAGCACAAAACACCATTGTTTACTCGCTTATTAGCACTGGAAGAGCAACTAATAGCTAATAGAGCAGAACTTGCTACCCTTAGAAAATCTGCTACACAAAGCTTTACAAATGAGTACTCAACTCAAGTTGCACAGCGCGTCAATAAGCTTGCAAATCAGGCTCACTTCAATCTTTTCCAACGCTGGTGGAATTATTCCACCTTAGTTAAACAAGCCGAAGAAGCGATTGAGGCGGGGCTGGGGTGTGAGGGGTTATTTACCAAGCCTCTCTCTGTAGTCGCGCACGATGAGTGGGAGTTTACTGGCAAATTTAATCTTGAACAAAAAACTCCCAGCGTCACATTATGGACCTTTGCCAAACGACTCTATGATCGCGCAAATGAATTTGTAGCGGCTGCAGGCTCTGGTGGGTTAATGGTGAGGCTTGCTTTTGGTGCTGGCACACTTCTGTACGGAGCGCATTGGCTGGGCGGTGCCGCTACTCCTCTCGGTTTTGGCACTTCCATTATCATCGCTATCGCCGTACTGGGTTTAGTCTGGGGAACTACCCGCCTCTTTAGGATGTTGGATAGCAAGAATGTTCGAGCAGCCAAACAATTTGCGGAACGTGGACCTGCTACAGCTGAGCAAAATATGATTGCTGAACTCCTATACCTTGAAGTTACTAAACGGCGACTAAATGCTGCAAACGCCCGATTGACTCCTGTCACAAATATCGCGCAAACGTTGGAAGGGATCACACCTGCAGTAGGTTTATCGTCAGTACTTTCACCACCTGCCCCAGAAGGAGCAAATCCCTTAGCTGGCGCCTCAGGCGAAGAGAATAGGTCTGGCAGCACTCCTACTACTGCAGCAGGAATGTTTGGTGGTGATACTCCTGCACATTCTAGAGTTAAAACTCCTCCACCCACACCTGCTGAACCCCCTCGTGATTCGGCAGGCATAATAACTGCTCGAGAGGGAAAGAGAGAGGGAGAGGGAGAGGGAGAGGGAGTTGGTGCCTTTGCACCTACTTAATTATCAGGCTGAGGCAGGATTTTCCAAAACTCCTGCCTCCATTTAGGACTCCCCACCCCACAACCTGTCTTTAACTGAGCTGAATTTTTCCCTTACCCCTGAAGTAGACTATACTAATCGAGCTTTAATTTAGTTCTGTTATTCCCGCTGAAGCTAGCGGGAATAACTGAGTTTAGCTTGGGAATACGCCATGAAAACCGATTCAGCAGCGCTTAGTCAGCCAACATCTTCAGAAGAAAGCGCCGCTTATCCTCTTTATTACAGTGCTCTGGTAAAAATTAAAGGCACAGAAGCTCGCGCGTCACGCTATACACTTGTAACAACTAAGCTCTCTGATAGTGAAACAAGGGGCTATTTGAGCGGGGAGAATCTAAGAGCAGAGCTAGACAAACAATTAGCTAACGAGCTTTCTTTTATTGAAGTACTTGGTACAAGTACAGCTCTTGAGCCAGGCACAACCAGTGAAAGCTTCCCCCATAGGCCCACTGGCGAATTTACATTTGCTGAAAGATTTACCACGGGTTTGGTAGAAGATACCGACTTAGTTGCGAGTACTCCACATCGTTTATTTTCATTTTTTAATGCGCATTTTATTCCTGAAAGCGTTTATTTTTGGTTGTTTACAGGCTTAGTGATCGGAACTAGCATAACCAATATTGCGCGCGTTATTGGTAATATTTTTGATCTGCGTCGTAGTGCGAAAAAAGTTAAAGCTGAAGCTGGGGCCGCAAGCGAAAATATCAAGCTCTGCAATAGCACTATCGGTTTAGGCAATCCAATACCGAAGGAAGAGCCCTCAACTGGGACCCTCTTAGGAGCGCGCCTCGATGGTGTTTTTAAGTTCCTATTTTCCGTGAGTTTATGGTACTGGGTGCTATGGTCCATCGCTTCAGCCACACAAGGCATAGGAGCCGCCACTATTCCCTTTGGTCCAGTGATTGCTTTTACCATTCCTTTGCTAATCGCTCTAATTCAAAATTTTGGCGATCAAGCATTCCAATATGTTTTCAACAAAGAAGCTCAGATCAAAATTGTTGATAAATTAAATTTTGAGATACTCGAAAAGCTTGGCTTAATTGATGAGGCTTCCGGCAAAAAAGATCAGCGTTCCTTACAACAACATTTGACTCGTATCGATACAATACTCCAAGAAAATCCCAATATCATCGATACTAAAAAGCTCATCGAGAAACCCAGCACTAGCACCAAAAATATTCGTTTAGCGCTCAGTACGCTAATGGGATTTGGCGCAGGTTTTATTATGATGACCTTGATTTTCTTTGCTTTAACCCCCTTCATAGGCACGGGCTTAGAGTCTATTGTCATTCCATTTGTAGCCTCTGCTGTCTGCGGTTTTGTTTATGCTATTAAAGCTTATCGCGAATCGAGTTCTATTAGTGCGCAACACGACAAAGCTTTCGCCAGTGTAGGAGTGGCTTATCGCGATGCACAATTAATTGACAAGCTAAATAAGTTCTATCAAATAATTTTAAGTAAACGTCAGGCTTTGAGCGAGCGCTCTATGCAGGCTGGAATAGGTCCAGCTGTACCGTTCGCCGCTGCAGTAGACAATCCTGATTTCATCTTTAAAGCAAAAATCGCGCCGAAAACGATGCTTGGTCGACTCTGGACAAAATTTAAAAAAGTTCTACACCGCATTATTATTTTCATTGGTGGTACTGAGTCAGGCTCCTTACTCTTTCGCGTCACTTTTGGTTTAGTCGGCGGTCTTACCACACTCGGGCTGGCTGCCAATCCACTTTCCCTGATGACCATTGGTATTATCATGCTTTTTATAGCACTTGGCTGGGGCATTACGAAATACTGTCACTTCTTAAGCGAAAAAATTATTGCGGAAGAAAAAATGTTTTTGGAACAATCTGAAATCTATATTCGCTCACTCAGTTGCGAATATGACTATTTGGAAGGACTGATCACAGCAAGGGCACCAACTCTCAAGGATGCAACTGAGGGAGAAACGGCTTCCTTATTGGGGGAGCTACCTAAAGACGGTAGCCACCCAGCCGCTGCTTTGAGTGACACTAAACCTATCGGGCGGGATCGCTCATCAACGGCGAGTAAAGATACAGATCCTGCAGGTGAGCAGGAAACAGCTTTACCAAGCCACAGCTCACCCCCAGGTAGCCAAGCAAGTAACCCTCCCATTAGTCCACGCTCGGCTGAGCTAGGTGGCATAGCTGCAGCATTAGAACAGGGTGTTGCTCATGCGATAGCCTCTGCTGCCCACAACACAGGCTCAGGCGCTCCTGCCTTGACAGATGAACCTGAACCTGCCAAGCAAGATCCCTCACGAGAACTTAGTGATGATGTAAAAGATCGTGAAGGTGAGGGTGAAGGCGAAGGCGGAAGTGAAGCAAAGCACCCCTAAGCTTCTTGTTTCACCCCTTGATTGAAACTACAATCACGCCTAATTCTTAGCCTGCCAACCAAAGGTCCTCATGTTTCAAAATATGTGGTTTCGACCCAAACATCTCGGCTTTAATGATTACCTTCTTATTCTGACCCTCTGTATTGCCGTCTTCTATGTCAACTTTAATACCACCGCGGTAGCTAACAGCTTATCTGCGATTCAAACGGAGCTTGGGCTCAGCAATGCGGGTTCGCAGTGGGTGATTAACATCTACCTCCTAACCGCCGCCTCTTTAATTATTATTGGTGGTCAATTAGGCGATATGTTTGGCCGCCGCGTGTTATTTTTAATTGGAATACTGTCTTTCTGGCTAGCGGCTATCTTAATTTCTTTCGCGGGTACCGCTGAATTAGTGTTCGTTGGTCGCTGCCTGCAAGGTATTGGTGCGGCTTTAGTGACACCTGGTGCCTTAGCAATTATCAAAGTACACATTGATGAAACTCATCACCATTCTGCTATTGGCATACTAACAGCTGCCATGGGTCTCGGTTATGCAGCAGGGCCAAGTCTGGGTGGGTTTTTAACCCTGAGCTATGGGTGGCAATCGGTGTTCTGGTTAATGCTGCCCTTGCTGACACTTGTCGTGATTCTGACACTGTGGAAAGTTAAGCCGGTGCGCCGCTTCACACTGAATCAACGCCAACAAAAACTCGATTTACTAGGCTTATTATTATTTGTCTTTGGTATGGTTCCTTTTGTTTTTGGCTTAGTGGAGGCTAACGTTTGGGGTTGGACTAGAGCTTTAACTTTGAGCTTCTTGATAGGGGGAGCATTAATTTTAGTCTTATTCTGGTATGTCGAAGAACGTGTGCGCAGTCCATTGATTGATTTCTCTCATTTTGAAAAGAAACTTTTCGCTTTAAGCATTGCCGGACTTGGCAACACCGTATTTTCATTGCTGACAATTTTATATTTTTTCAATCTCTATATGCAAAATAGCTTATTGCTCAATTTCACTCCTTTCGAATCGGGCATCGCTATGCTGCCAATGAGTATCAGCATGTTTATTATTTCTTTATATTGCAGTCGCTTGGTTCAGCGTTGGGGTTTACGCAATATCGCTCTTATCAGCTCGTGCAGCATGGCGATCGGTTTTGCCTTGCTCAGTTTTGTTAACATCAAAACCACCTATATGAGTTTATGGCTACCTTTACTGCTCTGCGGCACCGGCTTTGGACTTGGCATGTCAGCATTTTTAAGTTTAGGGATGAGCTCATTACCCGGTGAGAAAGCCGGTGAAGCATCCGGTATACTTTCTACCATCAACTTCTTGGCATCCATATTCTCAATTTCTTTGGGGAATATTTTATTTTCTCATGCGGGACAACACGCAGTTTATAAAATTATTAAATCAGCTTCAATTACACCGGTGCAACAAAGTTATTTAACCAGCGCACTCAATAGTCAGCAACACTTACTGGCCAAATTATTAGAAAATGTTGACCCGAGCAATCAAAAACTTATTATCACGACACTACAATACTCAGCCTTATCAAGTCTGCACAGTGTGATTGTATGTAATCTCACTATCATTATTGGCGTGATTTTACTGACACATTTTCTGATCAAAGAATAAGGTTAAAGCTAACAATCGTAAATGCAGCCTTATATCCATCGTAGTTCAAGATGCGAAGCTAAGGTTTCAGCTTGCGAGAAGTTGAGGCGTTCTGATTGAGCAAAAGGCGAGGAATAGTTATTCTATTT
>JBDNGR010000045.1:0-4700 GCA_041689165.1 Coxiellaceae bacterium | reverse complement strand
GCGCCCGCAAACAGGTGCCGCCCAACCCCGGACTTTTTTCTAGCAATTCCAATGGGCTCTCATTAGAATCATTGCCTGGATAGACTCTCGCTCTTAAGGGCTCCACTATAAATTAGATATTTTGGCTTAAGACGCGGCGCACGGTTTTTGAGCGTCCGCAGTTTATGTGCGATAAATGAGGATTTGAGAAAAACGTGCAACAAAGTATTAAGACAAAATAGCAATTTATAGAGGTGCCCTTAATGAGGTTTTGCGGAATGATTCACAGGACTCGAAAAGTTCCAAGACTGCTAATATCACGCGTGATGTGGCTCTTGGTGTTGTTCTTAGCAAGCCTGCCACTACGCGTTGCTTTGGCTGACAGCGCTAAGCCATATATGGATTATGCGGGCCCACCCCCTGAGGAATTTTCAGCTTCGATAATTGGATTGGCTGAATCTTCTGAAAGTATGGCTAATCTTTCTGCCCCTATTTACATAGCTCAATCGCGCAATGTTTGGGATCTGATAGTGCGGCATTTTCAGTTGCAAGATGCTAGTAGTAATCCTGCGGTTGCTTACCAAATTCAATGGTTCTTGGCGCACCGAGCTTTACTGCAACGCATGTTAAACAATGCAGTTCCTTATCTTCACTATGTTTATCAAGAAGTCGAGAAAAAGAATTTTCCGGCCGAGCTTGTGTTGCTACCCTTGGTTGAAAGTGGCTACAGCCCCTATGCGTATTCGGAATCAGGTGCAGCGGGTTTGTGGCAGCTAATGCCTGCAACTGCAGCAGAGGATGGTTTACGAATTAATTGGTGGTATGACGCACGTCGTGATGTTTTGGTTTCAACGGATTCAGCTTTAAATTATTTACAGTTTTTGCATGAGCATTTTCACAACTGGTCGCTTGCCATCGCAGCTTATAATGCGGGCCAAGGTACTGTGCAAAATGCAATAGATTACAATCATCGAATGAGTAAGCCAACAGATTTCTGGTCTTTACCATTGCCGCCGGAAACGCACGATTATTTCCCCAAACTGATTGCTTTAGCGAATGTTGTGATGAATGCCAAACACTACAATGTGCATTTACCCTATATTCCTGATCAACCTTACTTTCAGCCTGTTACTCTGCACTCACAGGCTACTTTAGAGCAGCTGGCTAAGATGGCGAAAGTGAACGAAGCCGTTATCCAACGATTGAATCCGGCTTTTCGTCGCTGGGCTACTGAGCCGAATAATGCTTATCCGATTTTAATTCCCAGCAACAGAGTTGAGTATTTCAAGCAACAATTGGAGCGCTGGACCGGAAGAGTTGAATTAAGCTGGATGTATCATCAGGCGCGTGGTGGTGAAAATCTGGCCAAGATCGCTAAAAATTACCATACCAATTTAGACTTGTTGGCTAAAATTAACGGTCTCAGTATAAATTCATTAATAAAGACCAATGAAAGCTTGTTAGTACCGGTACGTTTGCATCGTCGCTTCAATATCGCTGACCAACAAGCTATTCATAATAATCAAGTGAGTATGGCGGTGCCGCAAAATCATTCATCGTTTGACGTGCCGGCAAAAATTACAGTCTCGGATAGCTTGGAGCAAATTCTTAACAAAATAGAAGGACAGTAGCTATTATGACAGAGCAGGAGTGGATAATTTTAGAGCAAGGTAAATCACTGTCTCAATCTGCCTTATGGCAATGGCACCAAAATTATTATCTTGAGTCGGGTATCAAAGCGTGGGAAAAAGATGTACCACACTACATCACAAGCAATACTTTTATTGCTAACTCATATGCTGAACTAATTTTGAATTTTATGACAGAATGGGCGGCTCGAGATCCAAATTATTTTAAACATCCCTTTTACTTATTGGAGCTTGGGGCAGGGCATGCCAAATTTAGTTTTTATCTTTTAAAACGCTTATTCGAGTTGCGTAAGCTGTGGCCTGAAAACTTACAATTACGTTATATCATCAGTGATTTTAGTGAAAAGAACTTAGACTCTTGTTTCTCTCACCCTTGTTTTCAGGAATATATTGCAGAAGGGGTTTTGGATTTTGCAATTTTCGATTTAGAAAAGCGTAATCCCATTACTTTACGATTAGCACAACAAGAACTGTGTTCCAAGGATATTCATAATCCCATAATCGTTGTCGCTAATTACGTGCTTGATAGTATTAGGAGTGATTGTTTTTATGTGGATGATCGCTTTCGATTGCATGAAAGTTTGATTAGCATAAAGGCCAAAGCAGATAACTTGGATGGTGGTATTCCTAAAGATCTGCAAAATTTAAACATCGAATACACTTTAAAGCCGGTAGGGCTGCATCATTACCAAAATAAAATTCTCGACGACTTTTTGCTCGAATATAACCAGCAATTACGCGATCACTCTTTTATTTTCCCCACTGAAAGCTTTTATTTGATCGATTACTTAAGAGAGCTTTCGAATAACAAGCTGATGATGCTCGCTTCAGATAAAGCTTATGTAGATACAGCAGAGTTTTCATCCAATAGAAATCCTCATATAGCCTTTCACGGAAACTGTCTGTCTTTGATGGCTAATTTTGATGCTTTGGCGCGCTACTGCGCGATACAGGGCGGCGATTCGTATATACAGCCAGCGGCCCCAGGACTTTCTACAGCAGTTTTTTTTGACGGCTTTAGCTTGTCGGATTTCCCTAAAACTCAACATGCTGCAGTGGAATATTGTAATCGTTTTTCTCCGCAAGATTATTTTGTTCTCTACAATGCTGCTATCACAAGTCATGATACTTCTCTTGGGCTATGCGCTTCCATGCTAGGCTTGAGCTGCTACGATCCCTGTTTATTCAATCGCTTGCTACCGATGCTTAACAAGCTGGTACCGCAAGCGGGAGAATCCTTAAAAGCCACCTTAATGCGGTCAGCTCACTTGGTGGCAAAGCAGTTTTATTACTTGCCGTATGCAAATGATACCTATTTTGACGTGGGTTTGTTTATGCACACTGTCAACGAATACAAGACGGCATTAGCCTATTATCAAAAATCAGAGCAACATTTCGGTCCGCGCTTTAATAGTTTCTATAATCTTGGTTTGTGCCATTATCATTTGAGTAGCTGGGATGAGGCAGAGCTTTATTTTTGCAAGGCCCTAGAATTGCAGGCGGACGCCAAAGCAAAAGAATGGCTAGGTTATGTGCGTAAGAAACTTAAATGCAGTTCGTAGCTTGAGGAACATTAAGCCACGCCAGCAGTATATACCTCTACCCTGAAGATGCGAACCTAGGCTTCCACCTTAAGTCGAATTTGAGGCGTTCTTCAATTGCAAAAAGCTCAAAATAGAACAACTATTCTTCGCCTTTTGCTCAATCAGAACGCCGCAACTTCTCGCAAGTTGAAACCCTAGCTTCGCATCTCGAAGTACGATGGGTATAGCGCGGCTTAATTACAGGCAGCTGTGTTAGCCTACTCACCCGTCATCTTTTTTATATCGACGGTTTTATCGAATTCATCACCGCTCAAATAACCGAGCGCTAAACAAGCTTCGCGCAAGCTACTCTTTTCTTCATAAGCTTTTTTAGCAATTTGCGCCGCCTTATCGTAGCCGATGACCGGGTTTAGCGCTGTCACCAACATGAGTGAGTTGTTAACATGCTCAGCGATTTTTGCTTCATCAGCTTCTAAGCCATCAATGGCAAATTCAGTGAATGAATGTGCAGTATCAGCAAGTAAGTACATCGATTGTAATAAATTAAAGATGATTAGAGGTTTGAATACATTCAGTTCAAAATTACCTTGCGATCCAGCAAAACTAATCGCTGCATCATTACCCATGACTTGAATACAAACCATGGTCATCGCTTCGCACTGGGTAGGATTAACTTTGCCAGGCATAATTGAAGAGCCTGGTTGCATTGGTGGCAAATTAATTTCATTCAGTCCTGCTCTTGGTCCAGAACTCAATAATCTCAAATCGTTACATATTTTGGATAATTTTATTGCGAGTCTTTTTAGTGCTGAAGAATACATTACAAACACGCCTGTATCTTGAGTAGATTCTACCAGATTTGTTGCCGCATTTATATCGAGTTTCGTTATTTGTCTCAAATGTTCAATAACTTTTATTCGATAAACTGATTTTGCATTCAGTCCAGTACCAATTGCTGTTCCACCCAAATTAACATTTAAGAAGGATTCTACGACTGTAGTAAGTCTTTTTACTTCATCGTTAAGAGTAACAGCATAAGCTTCAAACTCTTGTCCCAAAGTCATCGGTACAGCATCTTGTAATTGAGTTCTACCCATTTTGATTACATTGGCAAATTCACGCCCTTTATTTCTAAAAGAGTCTACCAATTCTGTTAATACATTTATTAACTTATTGTTATTATAAATCACAGCTAATTTTAGTGCTGTTGGATAAACATCATTTGTTGATTGAGACATATTTACGTCTGTGTTTGGACTACAATATTGGTAATTGCCTTTATTAAATCCTAAAATTTCCAAAGCTCTATTAGCGATTACCTCATTGGCATTCATATTTGTTGATGTTCCGGCTCCACCTTGAATTAAATCCACCACAAAATAAATATGGAATCTACCACGAATAATTTCTTGACATGCCTGTACGATTGCATCTTTACGTTTTACATCCAAATCTCCAGTATCACAATTTGCTTCTGCTGTTGCCAACTTTACTTGTGCCAAGGCAATCAATAAATTTGGATATAGAT
>JBDNGR010000044.1:0-4997 GCA_041689165.1 Coxiellaceae bacterium | reverse complement strand
GAAATCATTTGCTTCTAAAAAGTTACGCACGAATTGATTAATCTTAGCGCGCATTTTAATACGCTGCGCGACTTCGGGACGTCGTAAATCTAAGTAGCGATATTTTAAACGCGTCTCTTCACCGACTTCTTGGTAGTCATCAATATTAAAAGGCAAAGGAGTTGAGGCATTTAATAATTCTACTTGCGCGGCTTCAATCTCAACTTCGCCACTGGCTAGATTCGGGTTAACGGTTCCTTCGGGCCGATGGCGCACTTTACCGGTAATTTTAACCACATATTCATTACGCAGACCCTGAGCTTTATTAAAAGCCTCGTTGTGTTGCGGATCGCAAACCACTTGCACCATGGAGTCACGGTCGCGCAGATCGATAAAGATCAAGCCACCATGGTCACGACGGCGATGTACCCAACCGCAGAGCCTCACATTTTGGCCGATCAATGACTGATTAATTTGGTGCGAATAGTGGCTGCGCATGAGGGATCCTCTATAAAAAAAGGGAATGGTAGCGGGACTCACGAGAGGGTGCAAGTTTCAACCTAATCCGGATTTTAACTGCTTAGATTTTCCGTTAAGCTGACTGCAGTTTGTTACGCTTAGGAGAATTACTATGCCCATAGATAGATCTGATGCAGCCAGTGTATCCCCTGAAGTTACTCGTTCCATTGCGGATTACACAGCTCTTTCTGCCCCCCGATTCAGCCTACGGGCTTTGACGATACCCTTAATTTTAGTAGTACTGGCCATTGGGGGTGGCGGCTTAGCACAAGCTTTGAATAGCGCAAAACCGGGCTTAGCGGCTTATGCAGGGACTGTAATAGCCGTTATTGGCACAATAGCGGCCATGGCGCTCAGCTATTATGTGATTTATGGTTTGGTTGGAATTAAGCGGCAAGCAATAAGCCTTTTAGATGAGGTAGCGCCCTTAACACCAGAGCGAGCTGATATGAGCGAAATTGAGAGAGAAGAGATAAGAAGTAAGCTGCTCGTCCGTCATAAAATTGAAACTGACTATGGTCGAGGTGTGATAGCTGCACGCCAAGCTCTAGCAGGTAGAGTGCTTAACTGGGCGGCCATTGCCTCCAATTAAGCTATGCTAGGCACCAGTATAAGTGGTCAGAATACTTTAGGTTGGTTGATTACTAATACGCTGTGACCAGCGGAGCTAAGCTGTTGGGTTTTGTTTTCTTTACTAGCTGGGGGAGCGTAATCGCCTGTTAATGCTGAAGCAGCATGAAAATGAAATCACCGACAAAAACGAAGTGATAAGCAGATTGAACAAGGAAAATAACGATAAAGATTTAAAACTGCAGCTTCAAAAGGGAAGAGTGGAGAGCTTAACAGCACAAAAAGCTGCTCTAGAGGCAGAACTCGAAGCTATAACAGCCCAGCTACGAGCTCCAGGTTTAAGTCCCCCTCCATTTGGTGAAGGCCGCACCCTAGCTCGCTCGGGTGAAGATAGAGCTGCCAGCGCAGCTGGCACGGGCTTGTTTCGTCGCCCCTCGCGACTAATAGCGGAGGCTGCAGCGAGTGCTTTAGCTGGGGTTGCGGCGCCGGCTGCAGTCGCTCATTCTTCTTGAGATATAAAGCCCTGTTTTTTCAGGTTCAGCTGTTTTGGGGCCTAGTAACTAGACCAGCTCATAAGCGCGCAGTAAAATACCGCTTGTTTATAAGTTAGTGGTCCATTTCTCACGTGTTGTTTCTTCATCTAAAGCAAAATGAGGTTGTCATGCCTAAGCCCTCTGCGAAGAATATGTACCAACTTGTAATCCCCTTTGACCGACGACAGTTTGAAGAACTTTCTACGGCTCTTAGAGAAGGATTTAATTTTGAGCGAGCGGGTGGGGATAAATTCTCCGGATTATACATTATTGCCAACTCTATCATTGAAACAAATATTCTTTTGCTCAAAGTTGCTGAGCTCCTTCTATACCTCTCGACCCTCAAGATGCGAAGTTTTAAGTTTCAGCTTGCGAGCAGTGGCCCGATGAGGATTGAGCAAAAGCGAAGGAATAGTGGGGCTCTTTCGAGCTTTTGTGATTGAGGAAGCGGGCTAATGCGAGGTCAAGATGAGGCTTACAACTCGCATCTCGAAGGAGCGGGCCTTGGTTTTAGCTACTATCGCCATTCTTAGTTTCAGTCGTCTTGGGGGTACTATCATTAATATCTTTCGAGCTTGTTTTCTGAGTTCTCGGCTTAAAATCAGTCACATACCAGCCACTAGCTTTAAGTTGGAATTGTGGAGCTGATACTTGTTTTTTTAAGTCGGGCTTATGACAGCTTGGACATTCCGTGTGGGGTGTTTCATTCATTTTGTGTAAGATTTCGCAGCTATGGCCGCACGCTTCTTGGCATCTTTGCGTTGTATGGCTTATTTAGTACAATCTATTCTACTTGCCGACTAGCCGATAGATGCAACAATAATGACCAACAAATTCAAACAGTCGATTAACATTCCAGCCGAAGTTTTAGGATTGTCATTGGAGTTCTTGGGCTTGATGATATTAGTCTTAAGAAAGGCTACCGTGACTTTGTCACTATAGTGAGTTATCGGTGCAATGACGAAGTTAGGTTGCTTGCAGTGCTTGATGGTAGAAAGCGAGCAACAGTGGAAACCTTTCTTCGAAAAACATCCGATCGTCTAAAGCAGACTATCCGTGCGGTCTGTTGTGATTTATACGAAGGATATATTAACGCTAGCAAAGCTGTATTTTGTGACACAGTTCCTGTTGTTGCGGATCGCTTTCATGTAAGGAAACTATACGGCAAGGGTTTGATTGCCTTGAGAAAATCTGAGTTGAAGCGCTTAAAAAAAGAATTATCTGAGACCGATTATAAAAATCTCAAGCCGGCCATTGCTGTGCTTCGAAAACAAAAGGATTATTTCACAGATGATGAGAAGGAAGTTATAGAGCCCTTATTTAACTTGTCGCCAAAGTTACATTTGGCCTATCAATTAAGTCACGAATTGACTGCTGTTTTAACAGTCATTTAACTCCAGCAGAAGCAAAAGCACTCTTTATTGAGTGGATCGAACGCGTTTCAGCGTCGAAAATTAAATGTTTTAATCGGTTTGTAAAAACACTCAATAAACATAAATTTTATTAGCAGTATGACTATGATTAGCACATGCTGATATGCCTGTTTGTGATTGATTTTAGCTCGATTGAGCAGGGTTCCCCGGCGATTGTGACAGGATACTGATCTGCCATAATCAAATGAAATTCAGCGCTTCCGTTTGCGACCACGTATAAAGTGTCCGCATCGGGATACCAAAATGTGGTGAAGTATAAGCCTCATGGATGGGTAACGGAATGCCGTTAAAAGCCCACGGAATATCGATATCTAAGGGCAACTCATTTTAGTCAGTATCAGACTTGCGTGGCTTATGATGGCCAGGCCTGCCAGCATTATGACTGCGCGGAGCTCGGTTACCATCAACACTTGACCCACGATTACCAGAGGGTTTATGCCGCTCTCTTTGTTCGGTGCTGCCGCGTCTTGGGCTCTGAGCATTATCAGTTCTTGGACGTGATGTTGCTTGAGCCGCTCTAGGTTTTTGTTGGCTGCCGGTACGCGGACCTGCCCCTACAGATTTTCGTGGTGCACCACTTCGCGGTTCACGCGGATGAGCCACTCGCGCCCGCGGTTGTTGATCGACATGCGGCGCACTCACTAAATCACTAAAACCGGCATTCGGTATGACTGGAATAGTCATTTTTATCACGCGTTGAATATCTCGCAACAACGCACTTTCATCGGGGCTGACCAAGGAACAAGCTTCACCATTACGTCCCGCGCGACCGGTGCGGCCGATGCGATGCACATAATCTTCGGGCACATTCGGCAAATCGTAATTAACTACGTGCGGTAATTCTGCAATATCCAAACCTCTGGCAGCAATGTCAGTCGCCACTAACACGGTGATTAAACCTTCTTTAAAGTTGGATAACGCTTTAGTGCGAAAGTTTTGACTTTTATTACCATGAATCGCTAACGCAGTAATACCATCTCGGATTAATTTTTCAACGATGCGATTAGCCCCATGTTTAGTGCGGGAAAACACCAATACTTGACTCCACGAGCGATCGATAATCAAATGACTGAGCAAGCTGGCTTTCTGATTTTTCGCAACGCTGTAGATCACTTGTTTAATATTTTCAGCGGTAGTATTGCGTGGACTCACATCAATCTGCACTGGGTTATCTAAAAAGCCTTTGGCTAATTGACTAATTTCAGGTGAAAAAGTCGCGGAAAACATCAAGTTTTGCAGTCTTTTGGGTAGGAGCTTCATGATCTTTTTGATGTCATGAATAAAACCCATATCTAACATGCGGTCTGCTTCATCCAAAACAAAGACTTCCACTTGATCAAATCTAACGGCATTTTGGCTGTAAAGATCCATCAAGCGCCCAGGGGTTGCGACTAAAATATCAGCACCCTGCCTAAGCCGCATCATTTGTGGATTAATTTTAACTCCGCCAAATACTACGGCATAACGTAAGCTTAAGTTTTTACCGTAAAAACAAGCGCTCTCGTGAACCTGCGCTGCGAGTTCGCGCGTTGGCGTCAAGATTAATACTTTAACTGAATTAGCCCGCAGCGGTGTTTTGGCTTCGGCCAACCGTTGCAAAATCGGCACTAAAAAAGCCGCCGTTTTGCCGGTGCCCGTTTGCGCTGCCGCCTTCACATCACGGCCGGCAAGAATCGCCGGGATCGCTTCTGCTTGAATAGGTGAAGGAGTGTCATAACCCTTCTCAATAAGTACTTGTGCAATAGCATCCGTGATGCCGAGAGTAGAAAATGTCATAATATTTCGCTTTAAAATAAGGTTAAACCAAGAGTGAATAGCTTCGATACCTCTCGCACCCCAAGCGGCGAGTTGTAACTTGCATCTTGACGTCGCATTAGCCCGCTTCCTCAATCACAAAAGCTCGAAAGAGCCCCACTATTCCTTCGCTTTTGCTCAATCCTCATCGGGCCACTGCTCGCAAGCT
>JBDNGR010000043.1:0-8445 GCA_041689165.1 Coxiellaceae bacterium | reverse complement strand
CGTTTTTGTGCAAAAGCCAGCTTTTGCTAAGCGATTCTTTGATTTGATTGTAGCGCCGGAACACGATGCAATCTCAGGTAATAATGTATTGCAATCTTTGGGAGCGATTAATGATTTCAGTGTCGAGCAATTTCAAACTTTAACTTCGAGTGCACAGGCATTGGCTGAAAAAGTCAAAGAGCGACCATTCGTTGCTTTTTATTTAGGTGGTAAAACTAAAAAATACTCTTTTACTGAAGACGATGCTAAAACGCTGTTAGAAGAAATCAAAAAAATCACTCTTGAATTAAAGGCGAGCTTTGTCGTGGTGACTTCACGACGCACCGGTACATTTAT
Source organism: Coxiellaceae bacterium (assembly GCA_041689165.1). Lineage (GTDB taxonomy): Bacteria > Pseudomonadota > Gammaproteobacteria > Coxiellales > Coxiellaceae > CAIQCE01. Next base: position 8,109 of record JBDNGR010000043.1, on the reverse strand, counting down.
GGAGTCATTACTTAAAGAGCGCTTTAGATCTTTGTCGAATATTTTAGTTTACACCAGCGATGAGGCTTACAATCCTTATATGGATGTATTGAGCTTGGCGGATTATTTTTTTGTGACGGAAGATTCAGTCAATTTAATTTCAGAAGCTTGTTTCACTGGCAAGCCTGTCTATTTGTTGAAATTACCTAACAATACTGAACGTGGCAGAAAATCAGATTTTGTTAACTCCATGGTGGAGCAAAAAATGGTTTGTTATTATCAATCACCGATTCAACAAAAGCATTATCAAGCCTTACGTGAGGCGCAACGTTTAGGTCCGGAATTGCGCCAGCGTCTAAGTGCTTGGCTTGCAGCCACTGACTTTAAAACAGGAGATTAAGTGTGCCGATCCCACAGCCTAAGGCTTTAAAAATCCAGACCTTTGATAATGTTAAAGGTGGTACGACCTTTTTTAAAGCAATTGGCCACCCGCTTGCTGGGCCTAAAATAAAAGCATTATTGGAGCGTTTAAGCCAGCTTGGTTCGGTAGCTATTTATGATCCTTATAATTTTATGAATAGTTTTGCTGAAATTCACGTGTGTAGTAGTATTTCTGTTGACGAAGTGTTTGTGCAAAAGTGGGAAGACTTAAATCATTCAGTATTAGGGAAGGCAGTTAAGCCGATTACTGAGCTTACTGAGACTAAGGCGCAAACTTTGCTGATAGCGAGTTTTGATGTTGAGCGTTTGCTTGCCAGCATCAAGCATCTCATACCTGCCAATATTCAAATATTAAGCTTTGATGAATTTCGTTTGCCAAATGAAATGCTGACGTTACCCAGAAATTATTTATCGCCACTTAACTTCGCCACCAATTTTGCTTTCTTGCGCGACCAGGGTGATTTACACACGCGATTAGTGAGCGCGAATTACTGGACTGCTTATTCGCAAGGCAAGCCAACTAAAATTTGGCTGAACTTATTTGGTGAGCAGGGTGAAAATCTAGCGACCTGGACCGAAGATTTTACTCATCCGAATCAAACTATCATTATCGATAGTCAAGTGATTCGCCAACGTTTTGGTTTAAGTGATTTTGTTGGGCAATTATTCATGCATGTGGTGGGGGCGGCAGGTCATGATGTGGTGAAATATGCGCTTGATATATATGCCGACGATAATCGCGTTTTAAGTTGTACACATGATGCAAATTCCTGGCCCGCTGATTTGTATGCGGGATTGCCAGCACCTAATGATAACGAACGCGTTATTTTATGGGTACAAAATAGTCATCCTTGTGCTATTCCAGCGCAAGCAGTGGGCTTGGCGCTGATGGGAAGCGATGAAGTGCAATGGATATCACACAGCATTCCGCCATTGGCTACAGTAGCTTTAGATACACAAAGTTTATTTCCGAGCGCTCGGTGGCCGGAGCAGTTTGAAATCTATGCGGGTAAATATTTTGTGCGCCCACGCTATGAAGTGATTAGTGCGAATCGTCAGCGACGAATGGCACATCCGAATGTGGAACGAACAGATTTGCACAATGATCCTAAGCTGGCTGAGCTGGGTTCATTATTTGGTAAAGGATTTGTTTTGCCGGCACCCATTTTGCCACGCGAGTTTTGGCGCAGCAGTATGCAGCCTACACCGATGTCTACTCAGGCGATCGATTCTTCTTTAGCTTTATTAATTTATGATAAATACGGTAAGCAATTATTAGAGCACCCGTTGGGTTATCAAAAGCGTGAACAATCACTCGCGATTGAAGTAGAAGATTTACTAAGCTCTCATAATATAGATTTTGGTCATATGGAATTAATTTATGATTTTCAGCATAAAGCCTACGCCGATGGTTGGTTGCATGCTTTATTTCGCTATCAGCATAAAATTTCTGGGCAAGCAGCTGAGACGAGCTTTGGTGCCCATATTTTTAATACGCTGCTTACTTACAAACAAGAGCCGCAGTCCTATACTGGGCATCCCCCTGGACTTTCGACGCGTTTGTTTTTGTGTCTTGGTAAAGAGGGTTGGAAAACTTTATGCCACTTAATCTATCCTGCTTCCACACCTTGGCATTCCTTCTCAGAAACCCAACTGATTTTGCATAATGCGATGGGTGAAGTAGTCAGCGGCATAGCAATAAAGATACCTTCTAGCGGTTCGCATTACTGGGTGGTAGAAGAGACTTTTGATACGGCTGATTTAGAGGCAGCAGGGCGAGATGGTTATGTGATTATTCGTGATACCACCTGCCGTTTATTTGGCTACCATGGTGTGATGAACGATCAAAACATCTTTGGCCTTGATCATATGTTTGGATTTTAATATGATGAAAATATTCGTACCCACCAAGTCCACATAACCACGCAGTTTTGAAGCTTATTCTGCAAACCGCTCTCTCCAATACCGCTGCTCAAAAACTAGATGAGTCTTTGGGTTATTGCAAAGAGCATAAATTTATAAGTTACAATCTAGTTCTTTAGCACCAAGGTCCAAGCATACTACTAGTAAAGTATGTTCTTGCTTGCGATTTGTGATTGACTTCGATACATTGCGCGCAGCGCCTGATCTTGCAAAGGCAGGTAATTTTGAGTTGTAAGAAAATTATTAGCACTTGATCATGCGACAAGTACCACAGTATCTCATTCTTGGTGATGGCCGCGTTGCGCGCCTTTTCCGTCATTATTTCTTTCTCCTTAATATTCGTGTTTTAAGTTGGCCTCGAAGCGATAAGCTCGAGCACTTACAAACTTACTTAAAATCGGCTACACATATTTTTTTGTTAATCAATGGTGAAGCAATAGATCCTTTCATTGACCAACACCTCAGTGGTAGTTCAGCTCTTAAAATTCATTTTTCAGTAGTTTGCTGAATGAATATGCTTATGGTGTGCATCCTTTGATGAGTTTTAACCAAGGCTTGTATTAATTAGAGCAATATCAACTAATCCCCTTTGTTATAGAAGAAGGTGCGCCGGACTTTGCCCACTTGTTACCAGGCTTTGCCAATCCTCATGCTTGTATAAAAAAAGAGTTGAAAGCTAAGTATCATGCCTATTGCGTACTAGCGAATAATTTTAGCTGTATGTTATGGCAAAAATTTAGGCATTCTTCAAGTCAAGAGTTTAGTTTGCCTGACAATTTTGCCCGTGCTTTTTTAGAGCAATCGACACGAAACTTAATAGAAAATCCAGCCACAGCTCTCCCCGGCCCACTGGTGCGCAATGATTTAAAGACCATTGAATCCAACTTGCGTGCCTTGAGGCATGATCCATTTAAGAATATTTATCAGAGTTTTGTTAATGCATATCAAAAGCAGGTGAGGCCATTATGAATATATTCGATTTTGCAGGTAAAAAATCTCAGCACGAGAAAATCACCATGATTAGGTGTTATGACTACTCCAGTGCGCGCTTGTTAGCGGATGTGCCGGTAGATTGCTTATTAGTGGGTGACAGCGTTGCTATGACTATGTATGGTTTTAAAGATACTTTGGCTGCTAGGGTAGAGATGATGGAGTTTCATATCCGTGCAGTGAGCCGTGGCGCTGAGAATAAATTTATTATTGGTGATTTACCATAATTAGGCGGCTTTAAGGTGCAAGGAAAAACCACAGAGAGTGTGGAGCGACTTAAAAAAAAGCCGAAAGTTTGCAAGAAGCGGGCTGCTTTGCCTTAGTTTTAGAATGTATGCCACAAGCTGTTGCCAAAGAAATTACTCATTTATTAACTATTCCCACTATTGGCGTTGGCGCCGGTCCTAGTGCCGACGGTCAAGTTTTGGTATGGCATGATCTTTTAGGTTTCAATGTCGACTTTAAACCCAAGTTTGTTGAAGCTTTTGTAGCAGGAAATGAGTTGGTGAAAGAAGGGGTCAATCGTTTCGTGCAATCTGTCAACTCCGGAGTATTTCCACGCGATGAACATTGTTACTAGTATTAACGAGTGGCGCCTTTTGCGCAGTGATCTGGGTGGCCAAACAATGGGCTTTGTGCCCACGATGGGTCACTTACATGCGGGTCACTTAAGTCTGTGCGAGCGCTCACGTGCAGAAAATGCGTTAACAGTCGTCAGTATTTTTGTTAATCCCACGCAGTTTAATCAAGCAAGTGACTTTGATCATTATCCACCTGATGTAGAGCGAGACGCTCAATTATTAAGAGAGTTGGAGGTCGATTTTCTTTTATTGCCCGATGTTTCCGCGCTATATCCAGATCAATACAGTCTGCAAATTTTTGAGCAAGAGCTCGCTCTAGATTTAGAGGGCACTTATCGCCCAGGATATTTTAGCGGTATGTTAACGGTGGTGCTGAAATTATTAAATTTAGTTCAAGCTAGCAAAGCCTATTTTGGTGAAAAAGGTTATCAACAGTATTTACTTATTAAAAAAATGGCGGAAAGCTTATTTTCGAACACTGAGATAGTAGCTTGTCCAACTTTAAGCGCTGAAGATGGTTTGGCCTTGAGCTCACGCAATGTGCGTTTGAATCATGATCAGCGTTATAAAGCCGCTTGTTTCCCTAAAATTTTACAGCAAGCGGAGAATGCTTCGCAGGCACAGCGCGCATTAATTGAGGCAGGGTTTAAAGTGGATTACGTAGCTGATCAGTGGGGTAGAAGACTTGCAGCTATCTGGATTGATGATGTTCGCTTAATTGATAATATTGAATTTAGGTAGAAATTTTAATTACAGTTATGAAGTCTAAAATTGCTTACGCTACAATCACACAAAAAGATTTGTTCTACGTAGGTTCGATTACTATTGATGAAGCAATTATGCAAAAGGCCAATTTGCGTGAAAATGAAAAGGTACAAGTTGTTAATTTAAATAATGGCGAGCGCTTGGAAACTTATGTAATTAAAGGGGCATCCGGCTCGGGTGTGTTTGGCCTAAATGGCCTGGCAGCACGCAAGGGTGAAATAGGTGATAAATTATTTATTATTGCCTACGCCCAAATTGAGCAACATGAACATTTAGATCCGGTCGTTGTTGATCGGAACACTGAGGAACAAGTTATGCTGTTATGTTTAGATGTGGGCAACACTCATATTCTGGGTGGTGTCTTTAGAGAAGATAAAAAAGTGTTGCGCTTTCGCTATGCCACGCATCTGATTGGCACGGCCGATCAGCTAGGGATTTTTCTGGTTAATATCTTAAATGCGCATCAAATAGCTGCGCAGGATATTAATGCTACGGCTATTAGTTCCGTGGTGCCAAGCTTTGATTACACAGTCAAACACAGCTTGCAGCAATACTTTAACTCACACTGTTTTGTTTTGCAGGCCGGTGCAAAGACAGGCCTTAACATTAAGTATCAAAATCCGGCGGAAGTGGGTGCCGATCGTATTGCGAACGCCATAGCCGCAATAAACGCTTTTCCAAAACGTAATATTATTGTAGCCGATCTAGGTACGGCGACCACGCTATGTGCAGTAAATAAAAATAATGATTTTTTAGGTGGTGCGATTCTGCCAGGATTGAAGCTGGGTATGGAATCTTTGAAAAACCATACAGCGAAAATCATGGAAGTGAATATTGAAGAGCCTGCTGCAAGCGTTGGGCGTTCAACACGTACATGTGTGCAAAGCGGTCTTTATTATGGTCAGTTAGGCGCTTTAAAAGAACTGACCAGTCGTTTCAAACGCGAAGCTTTTGGTTCAGAAGCAACCACTGTTATCGGCACGGGAGGTTTTTCTCAGCTTTACAAAGATGAAGCCATTTTTGATTTAATTATCCCGGATCTGGTCCTCCAGGGTCTGTGGCAGGCGTATCAATATTCTATTGCGTAGCGGTTTTAGTGGCTGGCTAGGCTTGGGGCAATAAGCTTCAAATCTTCTTTCCAATTTCTTTTTGGTGTATTACAATACACCATTGGAGGTGTATCATGGCTAGAACCAATATTGTACTGGACGATCAATTAGTTAATGAAGCTTTTCGTTTTTCAAAGGCTGCTTCTAAGCGCGAGCTTGTTGATCAGGCTTTACGTGAGTTTATTGAGAATCATCGACGCAAAGATGTTCGTGATTTGCGTGGAAAAATTAAAATGGCCAAAGACTATAATTATAAATTGCTGCGAGATTAATCTGTGTATTTGATAGACACCTCAGTATGGATATCTTATTTAAAAGGTGAAAGTAATGACTCGGTAGAAGCCTTTTCTTTTTTGTTAGAGAAGAAGGCAAGCCTGGGCCTTAGCAGTATTATTTATCAAGAGATTATTCAGGGAGCTGCCACTGAAAAAGAATTTATAATGCTTTCAGATTATTTGAGAACTCAAAAATTTTACCATCCAAAAAATTCTATTGAGAGTTATCAGAATGCAGCTCAGCTTTATTTTCGTTGTCGTAAAAGCGGATTTACAGTTCGAAGTAGCATTGATTGCCTTATCGCGCAGACGGCTATCGATAATGATCTAATATTGTTGCATAACGACCGTGATTATTTGAAAATCGCCCAGGCTAATCCTGAATTAAAATTATTAAGTGAATTAACTGTATGAAAGACACCGCCATTAAACCTACCCGTGACCAAAACTATCCTGAGTGGTATCAACAAGTTATTACAGCCGCCGAATTAGCCGAAACTTCATCGGTGCGTGGTTGTATGGTGATCCGCCCTTGGGGTTATGCGATTTGGGAAAATATCCAGCGCGAAATGGATCAGCGTTTTCGGGCGACCGGTCATGTTAATGCCTACTTTCCTTTATTAATTCCTTTAAATCTTTTGGAAAAAGAAGCAGCGCACATTGAAGGCTTCGCCAAAGAGTGTGCGGTTGTCACCCATCATCGTTTGGTTCCGAATGGCAAGGGTGGGTTAAAACCTGATGGTAAATTAGAAGATCCTTATGTTATTCGTCCGACCAGTGAAACCATTATTGGCCAAACATATGCGAAGTGGGTGGAGTCTTATCGCGATTTGCCTATTTTGATTAATCAGTGGGCGAATGTGATGCGCTGGGAAATGCGTACACGTTTATTTTTGCGCACCTCTGAATTTTTATGGCAAGAAGGTCATACCGCGCATGCTACGGCTGAAGAAGCAGTCGAAGAAACTTTAAAGATGCTGGATGTTTATCAAGAATGTGTGGAAACTGTTTTAGCAATGCCTGTGATTAAAGGTGAGAAACCGATTCACGAACGTTTTCCCGGCGCTACTAACACTTATTGTATCGAAGCAATGATGCAGGATAATAAAGCGCTACAAGCAGGCACTTCACATTTCCTAGGACAAAACTTTGCTAAGGCTTATGAAATTAAATTTTTAAGTAAAGAAGGTCAAGTTGAACATGCTTGGACTACTTCATGGGGTACATCCACGCGCTTGATTGGTGGTTTAATTATGACCCACTCCGATGATAATGGCTTAGTTCTGCCGCCAGCTGTTGCCGGCGAGCAAATTATTATTTTGCCAATTTATAAAACGGATGCGGACAGAGAGTTGGTTTTAAACTATTGTACAAGCCTAGTAAAAGAACTAAGCCATAAAACATACAACCATCAAAAATTACGCGTACACATTGATAATCGTGACATGCGCGGTGGTGAAAAAAATTGGCACTGGATTAAAAAAGGCGCGCCTATTCGTTTAGAAATTGGTCCGCGCGATGTAGCGAATAACGCCATGATGGTAAGTTGTCGCGATCAATTAGAGGCAGGCAAAGCGAGCATGGAGCGTAACGAGTTTGTGAAACAAGTTGAAACTCTGCTAACTGACATGCAAAAGCGCTTGTTTGATGCAGCAAAAAACCGCCGTGACGAGCATATGTTTGAAATCAATAATTTGGAAGAGTTTCAGGCCTTTTTCGGTTCTGCGGATGCAGATGAAGCTGCGCAAGCTAAAGGCTTTGTTCTGAGCTATGCCGTTGATGACGACAAACTTGAAATGCACCTTAAGCCGCTTAAAGTAACGGCTCGCTGTATTCCTTTCGAGCAAAGTGGCAAAGAAGCTCATTGTATCTTTAGTGGACAACTGACTAAAACCAAAATGATTTTCGCGAAGGCCTACTAGGTTTCGTTACAATTACTTTTGTGGTAAGCCTGAAGACGGGCTATCTGATAAAAAATATGCAACACCTTAAAACGGCAGCTTCAAGCCATTAGCCCTTCTCGCTATGATTACAACTGCCGTTTTT
>JBDNGR010000042.1:0-1010 GCA_041689165.1 Coxiellaceae bacterium | reverse complement strand
CCGATGTGTGCAGCTCGCGCATGTCGTTGAGGAAATCGTTGTCGTGTTTCTCATCGAGCAGCGGGAGCAGGTTTTCCAAGGCAGGGGCTATGTCTCCGCAGTAGCCGTAGTCCACTTTCGCACGACGGCCGATGAGCTCCGGCTTGATATCGACCTGGATGATAATGTTCTTTTCCGGCAGTATCCTACAATTTTGCCTGGCACCTGTGTTACTTCAAGAAAGTCACCTAAAATGCCAAAACGGTACTTGACACCTTATTCTTGTTGCAATTGAACAGAATGACATCGCGAAGCTCAAGCAGGTTCTAAACGCTGAGGAAATTGATCAGCAAGTGCGTGCAACCATATTTTTAAATGGGGCATACATAGGATACACGCTGCTTCACTTCGCAGTCGAGGAAAATAGCTTAGGAATGGTAAACTATCTTCTTGAGTCTGGTGCGACCCCAGACTTACACGGAGATTTCGCGGATCTGACGCCGATAATGGTTGCAATTCAGTTAACACCACGGGATGAAATCACGTTCCAAATTGTAAGCTCGCTGATAAAGCACGGCGCTGATGTTAACGTGCGCACCAGCAATGGATATGGCCCCCTTCATCTTTGTGCCGTTTATGACGATTCGCTAGAATTTTGTGAACTGCTTCTGCGGAACAATGCTAATGTTAATGCGAAGGCTAAGTCAGGAACTACACCGCTTCATATGGCGACTTATAGTAATAACCAAAGCGTGGTAGAGCTGCTACTTCTGCATGGAGCAGACGCATCGTTAATAAATAATGATGGGAAAACCGCACTTGATTGCGCGACCGAATCCGGCGATGCTGCGGTATTGAAAGTTTTTGCGGAACACGAAAATCGCCTTCGCTACTGACGGCAATGCGACGTTGTTGCAGAGTGGGGTCAGTGTCGATTGGGACGAGGCTGGGATGGTGAAATCGACCTCTGTTCCCAGCGGTGCGTCGGCGGGCGTGGAGGGGCTTAACGAGTATGGTTACGATGCCGAGGG
>JBDNGR010000041.1:0-10928 GCA_041689165.1 Coxiellaceae bacterium | reverse complement strand
TTTAAATAAAATATCAGCGATGGGTTTGTTGCCAAGCGACATGAAGGCGGCACCCTCACCCTCTAAACTCATCTTCGGAATAATGGTACGCGCCCATTCCCAGGGCTGATTTTTACCATAAAAGACAATTTCACGAGTCCACACGGCATCGCTCGCGATGTGTAATGGCTCTAGCTCGACAGGAGCTAACTCTTTCCAGCCTTCAAAAATTAATTGATGCTGCAATGCACCTTGCGATAGCTCACGGAAACGTTGCGTTAATGAACCAGGGTGTTGTAACCAATCAGCATATGAGTTTGGAAACTGCTGCCAAGGAAATTGACTAGCAGTAATCCAGTTTGCCGTCGTGTTAGCTAATGACATCAATGCGCGTTCCATTGGGGCCGGCTTTGATAAATTCTTCATTAAGCCAGCGCGCATCATTATCAAAAATACCGATACAGCCGTGTGTGGAAGGTTTACCGGGAAGTTGTGAGCCATGTAGGGCATAGCCACCATAGAAGAACATGCAGTAAGGCATGGCCGTGCCACCTAAACCCAAGGGATAGGTATTCGACTGGCAATCCACATCTTTCTTACGGATAAAGTGGAATGAGCCTTCCACCGTCTACAGGCTCGGCCGATGTCGGGGCAGATTTCGCGACCCATGGTAGCAGGCCCCCAGAACACCAAAGCCCCATCGGCGTTATAGGCCGCAAAGGCTTGTAAGTCTAAATCGACAACTAAGAATCTTTGTTTATCAGGATTGTTAATTTGCGAAGGAAAGGGGGAAATATCCATCAAGGTGATATGGGCTAGGTTCTTAGGTACCACTATCCACTCACGATACTGCAGTGCCACATTGGTGCGATTAAGGCGCATTACAATATCTCGCTCACGTGGATTAGGCCAAAGCCCGACCCAGGTGTCGCCCGGTTTTACCTGATAACAATAATAGTTTTTATTGGTGCAGAGCTCAGCCCCATATAAAGGTGCGGGATTATTAGTCGTTGCTTGGCGCATACCGGGAGTCAGCTCATTTTGTACCGGCTCAGGAGAGGGCATTGCCTGCCCAAAAGTCGAATAGCAGCAAATACCTAAATAAAGACAAATTTTAGGCAAAACAATTAATATTTCCTTAAGCTTGATTTGGTACATTGGTGCAGGACTCCATAGCGATCTAATAAAAATAGAGTGAATAATCATGGCAACTTTTTCGGACATCATCTTACAGGCGATATTTAATTATCGCCAGCTACTTAAACGACAGCTCCCCGTCAATGAGCGTCGTGTAAAGTTGCGCGCGCTAGGTCTGGGTGGTGCTATAGATCCAGCCAATGAAACGCTGTTATATGAGCTTGGATCTGCGATTCTGACTGATTTAAAAGTTAATGTGCAAACGTCCAGTTCTACTTATTATAGTTATTCTGGTATTCAGAAATTTACTGAGCATCTAACCCAAATTTTAGATGAACATGATATTCAGGAAGGTCAGGTCATTCATAAAGCGCGTCAAGCTTCACGTGCACTTTTGCATGCGATTCAGGCCCTAATGAACTTCGAGCAGAAGCCGAATGACCACTTACGCAAAACCTTAAGCGGTCATGCGCAGGTGATTGCGAGTCATGGTTCAGAAGAGCAACATCATCGCTTTCGCACAGCTGTGCGGAAATTCTTAGGTACTGACCAATTGTTTTTTGGTGAGTTGTTGCAAGATTTTGAACAAGCATTATAAAGAGGCAAAAAAATGAGATATATAAATATAGCAATCTTGGGACATGCTTTTCATGATGCAGCGTCTTGGTAAGCGATCCATCAACCCCATCTTTTAAATTACTTTAAGCCCTGTAATATACCCATCGCACCTCAAGATGCAAAGCTAGGCTTCCACCTTAGGTCGAATTTGAGGCGTTTTTCAATCACAAAAAGCTCAACATAGAATAATTATTCCTCGCCTTTTGCTCAATCAGAACGCCTCAACTTCTCGCAAGCTGAAACCCTAGCTTCGCATCTTGAGGTACGATGGGTATAGCTCTACCTCCCATTAACAAGCGAGGTACCCCATGAAATCACTTTCTACTTCACCGGTCATATAAAACGAAGCATTCTGGGAAAGCCATATTGAGCTACAGAAAACGAGTGGCTTAAACCAAGCTAATTATTGTCGTCAACATAAGCTGACTTATCATTTTTTTTGTTATTGGCAGAAGAAATGGTCTTCTGGTAAAAATCAAAAGTCATCAAGCTTAATTGCCATCCAATTAAAACCTACCGCTGAAACGGAATCACAAAATTGGTAATCTTGGTATCGGATCATTTAAAATTAGAGCCTAGCTCAGGGCAATTATTTTTGTTTCGTAATCGCCAGGCGAACAAAATAAAAATGTTATGGTAGGATCGGAATGGATTTTGGTTGTGTTACAAGAGAGAGGTCTTTAGCTGGCCACTTCAGTGAATGACTGAAACTTTCAATTGCACTTCACTTGTGAATGGGCCTCCTTTAATTGATTACTGTTTTGATGAAAGGAATTGTAAGCTTGCGCTGCGCTATCAAAGAGGCTTTATCGAGTTTGTCTAAAGCCTCAAACAGATCCTGCATATTGCGCGGGCAATGATTCAGCAAGAAATGCGCTGCTTCGTCGGATAGCTCCAAACCTCGCTTGCGCGCACGCAGCTGCAAAGCACGAATTTTTTCTTCATCATTCAGTTCGTGTAAAGCCAAGACTAGGCCCCAGCTTAGGCGGGATTTTAAATCTGGTAATACGGTGGTGAGTTGCTGTGGAGGTATGCTGGCGCTCACAATCAAGCGCGTACCATGATCACGCAATCGATTATACAAATGGAACAGCGCTTCTTCCCATTCACGTTGCCCAAGCACGCAATCAATATCATCTAAACAAATTAAATCTAGATGTTCTAAACCCTCGAAGATTTCGGGTGAGAGTTCATGATAGCTTTGCAAAGCTAAATACAGAGCCGCACGGTCTTCCGCTAAATGACAGCAGGCTTGCAATAAATGGCTACGACCTACGCCAAGCGAGCCATAGCAATAGAGAAATTGTTCGCCCTGCCCTAAAGCTGAAGCGCGTAAGTGTTCTAAGCTAGCATTTTGGGTTTCGGTGTAGTAGTTGGCAAAGGTTGCGTGATCTTGCAGTGCCACACTCAAGCTGAGCTGCGCACTCATTGTGTCGCTTCCAAGTTTTGTGCGGCAGGTAGTTCAGAAGTAGCACCCTGGACCCAGCGATAGTACAAAGTATTAGCTGTAGCTTTATGCTCGTTTTCAGCAGGCATTAATTCACTGCTACTGCCCAAGGCTTTAATCACTTGCGCTTTAGTGCCAACCACTTCTAATTCAAACAACATGCCTTGTGAATTCACGCCACCCAAGCTGACACGTTTAATAAAAGATAATTGAGTTAGATAATCACTGATCTTGGCGTAGTCACCTAGATTTTGCACATCAGCCACTTGCATCTTAATTTTTTGAATTTTGGCATTTGGATCATTACCAACAATTGACTCTTGTGCCATCCAATGAGCTGTTTCATCGAAACTCTGCGCTATTACTTGGTTGTTATCGCCAGATGCATCCCACTGCTTAGAATCATTATTGGCAATCACTAACCATCGCGCTTGGTATTTAGTATCAACCTGCTTTAACTGCCCCACCAAAATAGCTTTCACGCCGTAGTGCTCAAAAGCCCACTCCCAATCAGCCGGATTATTTAATTTTTGTCCGACATGCTGTTGCTCTTCCAGCGCAGAAGTCGGTAGTAAAATAGGTATGCCACGTCGCTCAGCATTTTGTCCAATGACTTTCTTTAAGCTATTTTGTGAATCAACCAGCGTAGTTTTGCCATCATCATCAAGCTCGAGCCAGACTAAAGTTAGGGGTCGATCATTACTCCACTTGGCTTGATGAGCTTGTTGCAAAAGCTGGTTAATTAACTTGCCATCAAAGTCGTAGCGCAACCACAGTTGGCTTTGCTCACCCGGCCATTGCTCGTGATAGCCATAGCCTTTTACCCAGAGTTTCGCCTTAGTAACAGTCTGTTTTACGATCGCATTGTTAACGATGAGCGGATTACCACTCACTTTGATTAACACTTGGTTGAAAGCTTCGGGCATTGCCTTATTCCAAGCTTGAGTGCTTTGATCCGGCACAATGACCTTGGCGGAATAAAGATCTTTAACGACAGCAGCCTGTGCTAAGACACTATAGGCCCCTAATATGCAGATAAATAATAAAGTTTTGATGCGCATGGCGAATGATTATAGCAGCTGAGCTAAGAAGTGCCATGGCTTTAAGGGCATGTCTATTTTTAGCTTACACAATACGACGTCATAACACCCCACCGTTTACACTTACCCACCCCATCGTTTAACATCCTGACTTTTCCTAAAGCAAGGTATACCCATGTCGCAAGCTAAAGATTCAATTGATTACCGCCAGGCGGGTGTGGACACTGAAACCGCTGATGCCTTTGTAAATTCAATACGAAGTATGTCAGCTCATACTCAGCGGCCTGGGGTCTTAGCGGGTATTGGTGGCTTTGCCTCGCTCTTTGAAATACCCAGTGGCTATCAACAGCCGGTCTTGGTTTCGGGAACTGATGGGGTCGGCACTAAGCTCAAACTTGCGACAGCTCTGAATCGACATGACACGATCGGGATCGATTTAGTGGCGATGTGCGTCAACGATATTTTAACGCAAGGCGCTGAACCCTTATTTTTCTTAGATTATTTCGCCACAGGAAAATTAGATCCCGTGCAAGCCAAAAGTGTTTTAAGTGGCATTGTGAAAGGCTGCGAACTCTCTAATTCTGCTTTAGTCGGTGGTGAGACCGCGGAAATGCCAGGCATGTATCAGGGTGGTGATTATAACTTAGCAGGTTTCAGTGTCGGCATTGTTGAAAAAAGTAAAATTGTTGATGGCTCACAAGTCAAAGTGGGTGACGCATTGATAGCACTTGCTTCTTCGGGTGCTCATTCCAATGGTTTTTCGTTGATTCGCAAAATTATTGAAGTGAATAATTTGTCGCTTACACAAAGTTTTGCCAATACAACTTTGGGCGAAGCATTGTTAATCCCCACCCGTATTTATGTAAAATCTGTTTTAAACTTACTTAAAAAAGTTTCAGTCCATGCCATGTCGCATATTACCGGCGGCGGCATTACTGAAAACTTACCACGCGTTTTGCCGGCATCTACCCAAGCTGTGATCAACACCCAAAGCTGGGAACGACCTGAAGTCTTTAAAATGCTACAACGATTAGCTGGTACCAATGAGGGTGAAATGTTTCGCACTTTTAACATGGGTGTTGGTTTCATCATTTGCGTTGCCCAAGATCAAGTCGCTAGCACGCTTACTGTATTGCAAGAACAAGGCGAAAATGCCTGGGTGATTGGAGAAATTCAAGCATCACAAGAGAAAGTCCCTAGCGTTTTTTTTAAATAAATTTTTAAAAGAGAAATAATGTCAGTCTTCAACTTGCCATTATTTCCCATTTACATATGCCAAAAACTTTAGCTATTGTCGTTTTAATTTCTGGCTCCGGTCGTAATCTGCAAGCCATTATTGATAGCAGAGCGAACAATCCTTTACTCGAAATTAAGGCTGTCATCAGCAATAATCCTACAGCTTATGGTTTGAAGCGCGCTGAATTAGCCGGCATTCCACACTTTAGTCTGCCACAGCAAAATTATGCTAGTCGCGCTAAGTTTGAAACAGCGCTCATGCAACTGATCGATCAGTTCAAGCCTGATTGGTTGGTGCTAGCGGGTTTTATGCGTCTCTTAAGCGCGAATTTTGTGGCGCATTATCCACAAGGTATTTTAAACATTCATCCGTCTCTACTGCCTCAGTATCCAGGTCTTAACACGCACGCACGTGTTTTAGCCGATAAAGCTTCCGAACATGGTGCGAGCATTCATTTGGTCGATGCCGGCCTTGATTCCGGTCCTTTGTTAGCTCAAGCCACGTTAAAAATTGCAGAAGATGACACAGAGCAAAGCCTACAAGAGCGCGTAATGGCGCTAGAAACTGAACTTTATCCCCAAGTCCTGCAGTGGCTTTGTGATGGGCGTTTGCAGGTCGAGGCCAAGGCCATTCTTTTTGATGGCAAACCACCGCGTCAAGCACTGAATCCCACGCAGCCGTAGCCGGCATTTGATTGTCAGGCAGGCGAAATCGTGTACAATTTCTGAATTATTCAAATAGATAGCAGGTAAACCATGGTTAAGTCTGAACTCATCAATCGCATCGCTGAAAAGCAACCTTCCCTCGCCCTTAAAGATGTAGAGCTCGGAGTTAATCACATTATTGAGACTCTTAGTGAAGCTTTGAGCGGAGGTCAGCGTATCGAGATTCGTGGCTTTGGCAGCATGAGCTGTCATTACCGTGCACCGCGCAAAGCGCACAACCCCAAGACTGGCGAACGCGTTTATACCGAAGCTAAATACACTCCTCATTTCAAGCCAGGCAAGGATATGCGCGATCGAGTTAACGATAGTGAATATCCCATCGTCGATAACTATGTCGATGTGGATGACTGATGACACAGTCGCAGCCAAGACTAATTGTTGTTGGCGGCCCGAATGGCTCAGGAAAAACCACTTTTGCTACTGAGTATTTAACTCATGAAGATTTTGTCCATCTAAGCGCCGATGCTATTGCTTACGAACTTGATCCAGCTAACCCAAGTTCAAAGTCGATACAAGCAGGGCGTGGCTTCCATTACAAGCTCTCCAAATCTCTCAATCAAAATGGTTAACTCATGGCAGTTAATCTATAACGCTGAAAACAGCTTTGAACTTGTAGCTCTAAATACCTCTACAGAAAACGGCATTATGAACCAGAAACTATTCAATTCGTTTCAGCATGCCATAGGAGACATCTAAAATGAGCAGCTTAAGTAATACTTTGAAAATCGTTCAAATCGGCAACGATGCTGTTAGAAAAGCCCAAGAAGAAAATCGTCGTCTTGGCATTCCCAATTGGTATTCAATCAATGGCGTGATTGTCTCAGATCAAGAGTTGGAAAAGCTCAAAGAGATGAAAGCACGCGGCGAAGAGCTGTAGCAACTGTCTTGAAGCTTAAGCTTCAAGACAGTTGCTACGCCATTAATTAATTGTTCGCACTAACCCACGCTGGAATTGCGCTGTCGCCAAAGATTTTCTTAGCAGCGGCAACTACTTCAGGTGAGTGATAAGCTGCAACCAAATTCGCATTTTTAAGATTGCTTGCATCTTCTGCCCGCACCACAATTAAGTTGGCATAGACTGAAGAAGAATCTTCCGCATATAAAGCATCCTTTTGCGGAGACAAGCCGGCAGGCAAGGCAAAGTTCGTATTAATGGCGGCAAGACTCACATCGGCTAATGAGCGTGGCAACTGAGCGGCATCTAGTTCTGCAAAACGTATAGCCTTAGGATTGCTGATCACATCTTGGGTAGTGGCATTCACATCAATACCCAGCTTCAAGCCAACTAAGCCCACATTTTGCAATAACAACAAAGCGCGTGCTTCATTGGTGGGATCGTTAGGAATGGCTACAGTCACACCTTGTGGCAAATTACTCAATTTATTAATTTGACGTGAATATAAGCCCATAGGGAAGATAAAAGTTCGTGCAATAGCAACCAACTTGCAATCTAAGTGTTCATCTTGTTGTTGCAGAAAGGGTTGGTGCTGGAAAATATTTGCATCAATAGAGCCATCACATAGCGCCCTATTTGGCATATTGTAATCGGTGAAAGAAATTACTTTGATATCTAGCCCATAACTCTTGATCGCTACTTTGCGCGCCACCTGTATCAATTCTTCTTCTGGGCCCGACATAACACCCACACGTAAATCATTGCTGGTGTCACCATCACCACCACAGGCTGTTAAAAACAAAAAAGCAATCAAGACAAAAGTCTGTTTAAAAATTCTCATAAATTAAGATCCTGTATTAGGCTCATAGTTGCTCCACGCTGGAACTGCACCATTGCCCGCAAATGTATTAATAAAATCAATCATATCATTTGAATGATAGAGCTCCACCAACCCCGCAAATTCATCATTCTGGATATCAGCGCTTCTGACCATAATAGCATTCGCATAATTGGGTGAGCTTTCTAAAACTAAAGCATTCTTGACGGCAGCACCCGCTTGCGCTGCATAGACCGAACTCACCACAATCAAGGTGGCTTCGGCCATACTCTGGGATAATTGATTAGGGTCGATAGACGCAATAATCAACTGCCTGGGATTGCTCACAATATCATCGATTTTTGCAAAAGTAGAAACTCCAGCGCGTAACTTGATTAAGCCTGCACTTTGCAAAAGTAACAATGCTCGTGCTTTGCTCAAGCTCGGACTGGGCACCGCCACTACCGCTTGCTGAGGAATCTGGCTTAGATCTTTAATGGTGCGTGAATAAATCCCCATCGGATAAATATAGGTATGGGTGAGTAGACTGAGCTGACAATTAAGAGACTTAAGCGAGGCTTGTAAGTTAGAATCAGCGCGTTGCTGTTCTAGGTAAGGTAAGAATTCAATGGCTGCATCAATTTTGCCTTCGCAAAGTGCCCGTGTAGCAGTGGTGTAATCACCATATACTTTGATATTCAATTGAATATCGTAATTATTTTTAAAGGCAATTCTTTGCGCCGCTTGTGCGGCAGTCACCTCAGGTCCCGCAACCACGCCTAAATTGATTTCAGGTGTTTGATCTTGGTTGCCACACGCGCTTAATAACAAAAAACTTATTGCAACTAATAAGCTACGCTTCCTTGCCAGCATGAATCACTCCTAAATTTTAGCGGCGTGTTTTGCTAATCTTTCTCCGCCCATTTGTACTAATTGCACCATAACGACTAATAGCAAAACGGTTACCAGCATAATACCACCCTCGAAGCGTTGGTAGCCATAGCGAATCGCGACATCTCCTAAGCCACCACCACCCACAGCTCCTGCCATAGCAGAATAGCCAATGAGCGCAATCAACATTAAAGTGATGCCATTGATGATTCCTGGCAATGCTTCGGGAAGTAGAACTTTGCTAATAATTTGCCAATTCGTTGCGCCCATCGCCAGAGCCGCCTCAATCAAACCAGAGCCTAATTCAGCTAATGCGTTCTCAACCACTCGCGCCACAAAAGGTACGGCACACAGAACCAGCGGCACAATCGCCGCCGTTGTGCCAATTGAAGTACCCACAATAAAATGTGTCACTGGAATAACGGCCATCATTAAAATAACAAAAGGCACCGAACGTAACATATTGGCAACGATTCCCAGTAATTTATGAAATAAAGGATGTGCCATTAGATGATGCTTTTGCGTGGCCCACAGCAAAACACCCACGGGAGTGCCCAATAGCACCGCAAAAAAGCCTGAAGCGACAACCATGTAAATGGTTTCCCAGGTAGCGTATAAAATAACTGTGTTTATTGAATCCATCTATTTATACTCCAAGCATATTTTGCGCCATTACTTTCGAGGCAGGCTAGCATTGTAAAAAAAATGCCCGTCATTGTCCTCTCAGTTTCACATCGAAGGTATTTGAAAGTCAGCATTATGGGCCTCACCATTTCCCGTAGCCGATCACTTCAACCAAAATACCTTTAGCTTTTAGATTGGTAATAGCACGTTGTGTTTCTTCAGCTTCACCGATAAATGACAAAATCATCACACCGAGCATAACTTCGCGCAAATAATCGAGGCTCGCTTGCAAGATATTGACGTGTATTTTAAATTCGCGCACTAATTCATCAATGATGGGTTCCGCGGCCACATTGCCGACAAACTCAATGCGCAACACTGGGTGCATGCCCGCTTGTGGTGTCGCCACTAGTTGTCGGCGCAGTGACTCAGGTAGCTCAATTTTAAAAGCTGAATCTAATAGGTTTTTGGTTAAAGTGCATTTGGGCTGAGAAAACAATTCTACAATTGATGCTTCTTCCACGAGCTGGCCATGGTCCAACACCGCCACACGATCAGCTATTTGTTTAATCACGCTCATTTCGTGCGTGATCAATAAAATGGTTACTTTATATTCACGATTGATCGATTTAACCAAATCCAAAATTGAATTGGTGGTTTCAGGATCTAGTGCCGACGTCATTTCATCGCATAACAGAATTTTTGGATTCGTTGTCAATGCACGTGCAATCGCCACGCGTTGTTTTTGTCCACCACTCAACTGGCGTGGATAGACATTTGCTTTGTCAGTCAGTCCAACCAAAGCCAAGAGCGAATCAACTTTTTGTTTGATTTCGTCCGCCGCTGTATGCATTAACTGCAAGGGTAGAGCGACATTCTGAAAGGCTGTTTTACTATTTAATAAGTTGAACTGTTGAAACACCATGCCCATCTGATGGCGTGCTTGACGTAATTGCTCGGGATTTAAACTTAAGAGATTCTGACCATCAACCCATACTTCGCCGGATGTGGGTCGCTCTAACAAATTAACACAACGAATTAAACTACTTTTGCCAGCACCACTCTTGCCAATAATGCCATAGATCTCACCCGCCTCAATCTTGAGGCTCATGTTATTTATCGCATAAATCGCTTGTTCATTCTGCCTGTAAATCTTACTAATATTCTTAAGTTCAATCATGCTCGTTTGCTCGGTTTTAGCTAAAGCCGGGGCCTGTCACAGCTGCAGGGGCGACTGTTGGCTGGGAAACAATACTTAAGCGCACACCAAATAGGAATCTATAAATATTATTATAACTTTTCTTAGCCGCTTCGTTGGGTGCCTCACTATAACATCGGATAAGATTTTCCCTTAATGAATCCACAAATCTTTCGCTTTGCATGACTTCGTCCCATTGCACTGACTGGGTTCTATACCCATCGTACCTCAAGATGCGAGTTTTAAGTTTCAGCTTGCGAGCAGTTGCGGCGTTCTGATTGAGCAAAAGGCGAGGAATAGTTATTCTATTTCGAGCTTTT
>JBDNGR010000040.1:0-2214 GCA_041689165.1 Coxiellaceae bacterium | reverse complement strand
TTTGTGATTGACGAAGCGGGCTAATGCGACGTCAAGATGGAACTTACAACTCGCCGCTTGGGGTGCGAGAGGTATTTCACTGACCAAGAGATTGCAAGCAGTGTGCAACACAAAATCGATCAGACACGCGGGATACGCAGCAAAGCTATTGTAATTAGCTCACAAAATGGTGTGGTTACACTGAATGGTTCCGTGAAAAATCAACAGGGGGTAGACCTTGCCGAATCCGCCGCTTCTTCAGTGCCCGGTGTTACTGCTGTCAAAAGCAATCTCGTGATTTCTCATTAAACTCCGGAGGTAAATTATGCATAAAAGTAAATTACACACTAAAGTTCAAGAACGTACTTCAGACACTAAAAACAAAGTCCATAATTCTACAGAAAAATTGGCTAATCAATCGAGCGATATCTTGCACCGCGGAATTGAGGCTGTTTCAGGCGCTGCAAAAAAGTTTTCTGAATCTGTGAAACGCCACTTACCTGATTAGACTATTTGATATTCATCCCAATAGTGAAACTGCGCCCCTTTCAGGGGGCGTAGTTTTTTATCAAACCCTTAACACGCATAGTGCCCAACAAGGAGAATAACTGTGGATAATGCTGTTAATTACTTAACCAGCCATATCGCTCACTTTAAGCCTCTTATTATTGTCGGCTTAGCCATAGTACTAATTATTATCGAAAAATATGCTTTCAAAACACTTTGCCCAAGGCTCATAAAACGTTCAAAGATTTGGGATGAAAGCTTGATCGCCGCCTTGCATCACCCGCTTATTTTTCTGATTTGTGCTACAGCATTAGCTCTCTCGTACCAATCGCTTGTTGAGATTTACAGCCAATATAATTTTGTAGATATCGCTTTATTAAAAAAAGTCATTACCCTTAGTTTCTTAGCGTGGTTTTGTCTTTCTCTTATTAATCAACTTGAAAACAAAATCACTGAAAAAACCAATAATCATGCATTAGAATCTGATCTCACTACCATCATTGCCTTATCTCAAATCTCACGCTTTGTAGTGATCAGTGCTCTCACGCTTGTTTTTCTACAAAGCATCGGCATTTCTGTTTCCGCTATTTTAGCTTTTGGCGGAGTAGGAGCCTTAACCGTGGGCTTCGCCGCGAAAGATACTTTAGCCAACTTACTGGGTGGATTGATGATTTTCATTGATCGTCCATTTTCCGTAGGAGATGCCATTAAAAGCCCTGACGATCAAATTGAAGGAACAGTAGAACATATTGGTTGGCGGCTCACCCGTATTCGTGATGATGAAATGAATGCGCGTTATGTCCCCAATGCTTTATTTTCTACTATCACCATCATCAACCTCACGCGCATTAAAGGCAGACGTATAAAGACAATTCTAAAGCTACGCTTTCAGGATATGGCTGAGCTCAAATCGATTGCCGATGAAATTAAACAATTTCTCCAATCACATTCAGCCATCAATCAAGACCAGATCATTGCCGTCAGTTTTGAAGATATAGGCGATTATTCACTCAATTTGCTAGTCCTTGCTTTTACCAAAACAACGAACTGGTTAGAATATCTTGATGCCAAACAACAGATTTTATTGGAAATATTAAACATCGCTCACAAGCATAAGGCCGAGTATGCATTGCCACTGCAACTCACTCATACTTACAATGCCCAACAAGCAGGAGAATAAAATGAACAAGACGCCAAATCACGAAGAAGCACAAAAGCCTCAGCTGCAAAACGACCCTGTTGATGAGGCTTCTAAAGAATCTTTTCCGGCCTGCGACGCTCCGGCGTGGATTGATCGTGATAAAAAAGAGAACAAAGTGGAAAATTAATCTCAGAGTAGTATCAAGAATTTTGATATCACTCTCACTACTTCTTACTGACTCTTTTTTTAACCTAATACTTGAACTTCACAACTGGAAAATTAACCTCAACACTGGCCTCTGTTTCCCCCGCGTCTAGACTTTGGGGAGCAACAAGCTCAGCAATAATAACGCCCGCTCGTTGCAGAAAGCTTTTAGCCTCCGCACTATCAGCCTTAATAACAGGCATTCGGCTGCTAAGGCGTTCCAATTCACGTATTTTGGAAAATGTATCACTCATAGCAAGAGTGGTGTTTGTAGCTTTAGAGCTCTTTAGGACTATACCCATCGCACCTCAAGATGCGAAGTTTTAAGTTTCAGCTTGCGAGCAGTAGCCCGATGAGGATTGAGCAAAAGCGAAGGAATAGTT
>JBDNGR010000039.1:0-3716 GCA_041689165.1 Coxiellaceae bacterium | reverse complement strand
TTTTGAGCGAATAGATTATCTTCAATTAACAGGGCCTTGTAAGGCTTGGGTAAAGTTAAATCTTGAGTTTTGTTCAAGCTTGATGGTGTTTCGAGTAGTTGCGCGTTGTGGCGAATCAGTTTTAAAGGAATAAAACAGTTAAATGAAGAGCCAACCCCGGGTGTACTGCTCACTTGGATGTTGCCGTTCATCTGTTTAACCAATTCGCGAGCGATTGAAAGCCCGAGTCCAGTACCTTTGTAGCGGCTGTTATAAGAATGGTCAGTTCGATAAAAACGGTCAAATATATAAGGAAGATGTTCAGTTGCAATCCCAATACCCGTGTCTTCGACGCTAACGCGCAATAAGATTTGGTCATGATGGATTTCTACAGGTTGTACGCTGATTTCAATTCGACCTTCATCTGTATACTTTAGGGCATTACTTAGGAGGTTGATCAGAATGCGATTGATGGATTGCGGATCACCGATAAATAGATCATCAAGGTTTTGGGTGTATGAAAGACTCACGCTGATTTTCTTTTGCGAAGCTTGTAGTGTAATCGTACTGACGGCTTCCTCTACTAAGGTTTTTAGATCGAAAGCGATAGTAATTGGATCCGTTTTGCCTTCTTGAATGGTGGCAAAATTAAGAATGTCATTTACAAGTTTTAATACAACGCGACCCGAGCCAATAATGCCTTCAAGATATTCAGCTTGCTCAGGGCTGTGCTCTTTGATCTGTAATATCTCAGCCATTCCTAGAATGGCGTGTAGCGGAGATTTCAAGTCATGACTCATATTAGCGATGAATTCGGTTTTTGCTTGATTGGCCGCTTCCGCTTGTTCTTTAGCAGTGTGTAGAGCTCTTTCTCTTTGTTTTTCGAGTGTGATATCGCGTGCAATACCTGCAAAACCTATATGATTATTGTTGTCATCGAAAATGGGAAAACTTTCATCTTTGATCCAACGGATTTCGCCATCAAGTTTTTTAATGCGATACCATTCTTGATAGGCGTCAGTTGATTTAGGGGTATCCAGGCGTAATGCAGCGTTCTTCTTGATTCGATCTTCATCTTCGGACAAAAGGTAGCTGTTCCATATGAATGGATTCTTAAATAAATCTTCAGCATTGCGCCCCCATATGTTTTCATAGGAAGGACTTACATAGATTTGATTGCGGTAGTCTGCACTACGAATCCAAAAAACATCACTGCTTTT
This sequence comes from Coxiellaceae bacterium, assembly GCA_041689165.1. Lineage (GTDB taxonomy): Bacteria > Pseudomonadota > Gammaproteobacteria > Coxiellales > Coxiellaceae > CAIQCE01. Next base: position 2,517 of record JBDNGR010000039.1, on the reverse strand, counting down.
TTCAGTTAACGTAAGAAGAAATAAGTTAATGTTATTAAGAGCAAAATTTATTTTCGGAGTATTCGACATAAGGTGCTCAAGTGGGGCTTGGTGCAGTACGCATTGTATACCAAAATCCACTTTTGCATACACATATCCTAAATGCGAATTGAGTTGGCAGAAATTTTAGCTTGGTTTCTCAGCTAGTTTTGTTAAGATGTCGCGCTTTCTATAAAAGGTTGGTAAAAAAATTACAGCAAAACCATGCTTTTTCGCTATTGTAATGGGTAAATCTTTTAGCTTGCTTTACGGATGAGTTAGCTATGACGCCATGGGACGGTCGAATCTTCGAGGTTTTGCATGAGTCGTATAACCCCGCAGTTACCCCATGTCATGCTTGCAGAGCTTGTAAAAACAGAGCTTGCTAATCGTCGTGGCTTGGTATGCGGCGAAGCAATCTATACTTTCGCCGTTGTTCACAATCGTGTTACCAATGTAGTTCGGCAGCTATCCAGTTGTGGTGTAAAAGAAAATAATAGAGTGGCCGTGTACTTGCCGCGCGGTGTTTATGCAACAGTAACCCTATTAGCTTTGTGGCGCTTAGGTGCTGTGTATGTTCCTTTAGATCCTGATCGCAGTGACACGCAACGAGTTTCTGCTGTAATACAATCGGCAGAAGTAACACATTGTATCTTCTTGCCTGATGATGGAGGTGGTCGCGTCTATTCTGCTGAAATCGAGAGTGCTTGTGATAGGGCGGGACGATCGCCCGCTCTCGTTCATCTTGATATTAATGGAAAAGGGAAGTATCCCGAAGCAACGGAGGCTGAGCCTTCACTTGAGCGAGAGGCTTATTGCATCAGCTCATCTGGGAGTACAGGTGTGCCGAAAGTAATGCCCATAAGGTTTCATGGCCTTGAATATTGGACAACCAAAGTCTTTCCTCTATTATTCAAAGATAAAACTCCAGGTCCTGTATTAGGTTATTCTTCTTGTGAATTTGACCCCAGTCTTTGGGAGCTGTTAATGGCAATTTATAACAAAATGCCATTATGTATTCTGAGTGAGAAACACCTTCGTGACATCAACATGCTCGTTGAGTTTATTAAAGTGCACCAAATTACTGATGTCACTCTAGTCCCTTCGGTTATAAAGCAAATTTTAACAGAGTTACCGCGACTCAGTGAACGTGGTCTAAGTCGAATATATACTACGGGTGAGAAGTGTCCTCAGGATATCGCAACAGCCTGTGAACGGGCTGGCATAGAGTTAATTAATTGTTATGGCCCTTCTGAAGTAACTTTTGGTTTATCCGTTGGACCACTAAGAGCTAAAGATTATTTAGATTCGATGCCACTTATTAGTCAGCCTGTCGAGCCCTTAAAAATGTTTGTTGTAACAGAGTTATCTCCAGGCACATTTAAAAGCGTGGAGCCAGGCGAAGAGGCTATGATTTTGGCTGTAGTAGGATCTAACTTGACTACAGGTTATTTAGGGAGGAGCCCCTCGTCGAAAGATTCGGCGCGAATTTACAAATCCGTTGTGGTTGATGGTACTAGTTACCCAGCCGCTTTTGCTACGGGTGATATGGCTAAACTTACAGCGGATGCTAAGACATATTATGCGGGTCGCCAAGATTTTTTTACAAAAATAAAGGGTGTTTTGGTCAATGTGGAATCAGTGGAGGGGGCGCTGGAAACGCTGCCAGGTATTGAGAATGTATCTGTGGTGGAGCATGCCACAGAACATTCGAGCTTTCTAGTTGCCTGTGTGCAGGTGAAGACGGGAATGACTGTGCCATCAAACGCTCAGGTCTTTGAACATCTTAGAAGACCTGAGTTTAGCTTTCTTCCAGAAGCTATACCGCAATTGGTATGTCCGGTAGACGTCATGCCGACGCATCCTTCCAGTGGAAAAATTGATCGAAAGACGCTTCGATCAATAGTGGCTGAATTCGTGTTAGCGCGAGAAAAACATTTATATCACGCACCTAGAACAGTACTAGAAGAACAGCTACTTCGTTCGTTGGATTGGTTATTTAACAAGGAACCATTTTATAGAAGGCAATTAATTTCTCATGAAGTATCAGATGCTTTAATTAAAACTAAAGTAGATCATCAGAAAAGAGAATGGATACTCAATGCCAAAATATCTGACACAGGGTTCACTATTTCTGATGTTGAGCATGCAAGAGGCTTTCCTATCGGAGTTCACACTTCATTCGCCTCTATAGGTGGCGATTCAATTCGTGCTTGTATGTTAGTACAATTATTACAAGACATTTATGAGCTTGATGACGGTGTAATTAGCATTAATTCTTTTGGTTTGTTACATGAACTCACTATCTTTGAATTGAGCAAAATACTGTTTCTTGCTCTAACAGATAAATATCGTGACTCTAAAACAAAGCCTGGAAGTCCAAAAAGAAGTTTTATTCCTCATGGTGTCGTTGTGCTTTCTGAGCATGCGAAAGAATCTGAAAGCAATTTGCCACCAGTTTTTGTTTTGCCTGACATTACCGGAAATGTTAATCAGTGG
>JBDNGR010000038.1:0-7664 GCA_041689165.1 Coxiellaceae bacterium | reverse complement strand
TGGGTAGTGGGATCCTCTAAGCGGTAATAGTGGCCAATTTGCAATGTTATGATGTCTGGATTGTGCTCATCAGATACGATTCGAGCGAACTCTGAGTTAAGTCCTGTGTTTCGCATGATTGGCTTATTATCTATCATAGCTGTAGTTACAGCACCGGTATCAGGGAAATAGAATTGGCCTGGATATGACATCACGCCACTTACTGTAGCGTAGCGCACTAAAGCCTCAGAATCTTTAGTCAGTATGAGTTCTTCCATAAAAATTTGGGCAAGGGCTTCGTAGAAAGGATTGTCAATATTATTACCAATGACTTTCAGTAAAGCAGGATCTGCATTGCTATTTTTTAGATCACCAATTTTCACCGAAATCGGATTGCCCAATCTACCAGTCAGGGCTCTGAGTGAACTGACTGTTGTGTCTGAGGCTAAAGGCTTTTTAAGCATGCATGTGATACTTTTTTTTGCCCGATTGGTAAGGATTAGAGTGGCATGTGTGCTAGCCAAATCAAAACTGAGCGTAGTTTCATCCCATTCTGTAAAGATAGTAGACGAGTGCCTAAATATTTCAGAGACAAACTGGTCTTTGGCACGTTCCCCGTGTATCTTGCTGCACAGTTTTTCCGTTTCTTGGATATCTGCTTGGAGTCTTACATAAAAGGGCATGTTTCACCTCATTAAGTCCAGGGTTGAGTGAGCATATGAGTGATTGTAGATGGTATCTGTTATTCATGCCACCTCAAGTGATCGCTGAGGGTCTACACCCATCGCACCTCAAGCTGCGAGTTGTAACTTGCATCTTGACGTCGCATTAGCCCGCTTCCTCAATCACAAAAGCTTGAAAGAGCCCAACTATTCCTTCGCTTTTGCGGAATGTCATCGGGCTACTGCTCGCAAGCTGCAACTTAAAACTTCGCAGCTCGAGGGTCGAGAGGTCTATGTCCCTAAGATCATGCTGGCTGGGAGAGTTGTCGACGTCTGTTAGAGTTTCACAAAATGTTCCTCAAATATGACTTCACTTGTCTATTAGGCTCTATGTGCTAGCCTTCATTGCCTGCTCAGCACGGCTTTCGCAATTATGTATTTACAACTAAACTTTCTGCATAGAAAATCTAGGATCTGTTTCTAAAGTCAAGGATTCACATGGCCAAAATCAAATCCATTTTCAGCTGTCAGCAATGTGGCGCGCAGTATGTCAAGTGGCATGGTCAGTGCACTGAATGTCAGGCGTGGAATCAGATCGTCGAGGAGGTGGCAGCACCTTCATCAGCGCACCGGGCACGGGGTGGTTATGCGGGAGCAGAGTCGAGTTTAATTGCTTTGTCAGAAGTTTCTTTAATTGCTGAGTCGCGAGTCTTAACGGGATTGACGGAGTTTGATCATGTGTTGGGCGGTGGCTTAGTGATAGGATCTGTTGTGCTAATCGGTGGTGATCCTGGGGTAGGGAAGTCGACACTCTTGCTGCAAGTTTTATGTCATTTAGCGATGCAGCGTAAAACATTGTATGTCACCGGTGAAGAATCTTTGCAGCAAGTGGCGATGCGGGCACAACGTATGGAGCTCAAGGCTGAACCGCTAAATCTCTTAGCTGAAACGAATGTCGAGCGCATTATTCGCTTAGTGGAGCAATTGCAGCCGCAAGTAATTGTGATTGATTCGGTCCAAACTATTTACACCGAGCTAGTGAGTTCCGCACCGGGTAGTGTGAGTCAAGTGCGTGAATCAGCCGCGCATTTAGTGCGTTATGCCAAGCAACACGGTACGGCGTTATTGTTGGCAGGACATGTCACTAAGGAAGGTACTTTGGCCGGCCCACGAGTACTTGAGCACATGGTGGATGCGGTGCTGTATTTTGAAGGGCAAAACGATACGCGCTTTCGCGTAATTCGTGCGGTTAAGAATCGTTTTGGCGCGGTGAATGAGTTGGGTGTGTTCGCAATGACCGATAAGGGCTTGCGTCAGGTCAGTAATCCATCAGCCATCTTTTTGTCACAATATTCCAAGCCAGTGTCTGGCAGTAGCGTAATGGTGACTTGGGAGGGTTCACGTCCTTTATTGGTTGAAGTGCAGGCTTTGGTCGATGAATCGCATTTGGCGAACCCGCGCCGGGTAACAGTAGGCTTGGAGTATAACCGCTTAGCCATGTTGCTGGCCGTGTTGCATCGCCATGCCGGGGTGGTGACTTATGACCAAGACGTATTTATCAATATTGTGGGTGGTCTAAAGGTATTGGAGACGGGGGCAGACTTGGCGGTCTTGTTAGCTATACTTTCAAGTCTCAAGAATCGCCCTTTGCCAGAGAAAATGATTGTATTTGGTGAGGTGGGGCTATCGGGCGAAATTCGGCCGGTGCCTAGCGGCCATGAGCGAATACGCGAGGCGGCAAAGCATGGCTTTACTTTAGCAATTGTTCCAAAGGCGAACGCCCCGAAACAAGCGCCGGAGGGCATGGAGCTTTGGGCCGTTGAGCGTCTTTCCCAGGCTATTGATCTTGTTAAAGAAGGTAGGCATGTTCACCCCGATCCAGTAGAATCGCGGTCTTAATGAAAACTTGGGTTGATAGGAGGAAGTAGCGTGTTTACTAAAGCTGATATGAATACTCAGGATTTTGATCCAGAACTATGGGCCGCGATTGCTCAAGAACAACAACGTCAAGAAGATCATGTTGAATTAATCGCCTCTGAAAATTATGTGAGCCCGCGTGTATTGGAAGTGCAGGGTTCTGTTTTAACCAACAAATATGCCGAAGGTTATCCACATAAACGCTATTACGGTGGTTGTGAATTTGTCGATATCGCCGAAGATTTAGCGATTGAACGTGTAAAAAAATTATTTGGTGCGGCTTATGCGAATGTGCAGCCACACTCAGGTTCACAAGCGAATGCCGCTGCTTACATGGCTTTAATGGCACCCGGTGATACTTTCTTAGGCATGAGTTTGTCGGATGGTGGTCACCTAACACATGGCTGTGCCGTTAATTTTTCCGGTAAAGAATATAAAGCGATTCCTTATGGCTTAGATTCCGAAACCTGTGAAGTGAATTACGCGCAAGTGGAAGAGTTGGCGCAGCAACATAAACCCAAATTAATTGTGGCCGGGTTTTCAGCTTATTCACGAGTAATGGATTGGCAGCGCTTTCGTGATATTGCCAATAGCGTGGGCGCTTATTTATTGGTGGATATGGCGCATGTAGCAGGATTGGTGGCGGCGGGTTTGTATCCCTCACCGGTAAATATTGCTGATGTTACCACGTCAACCACCCATAAAACTTTACGAGGTCCACGTGGGGGCATAATCCTGGCTAAAGCTAATCCTGAAATCGAAAAGAAACTAAACTCAGCGATTTTTCCGGGCTCACAAGGCGGGCCATTAATGCATGTAATTGCCGCAAAAGCGGTGGCTTTTCAAGAGGCTTTGCTTCCAGAATTCAAAACCTATCAAACGCAAGTCTTAAAAAATGCAAAAGCCATGGTCGAAGTTTTATTAAGTCGTGGGCACAAGATTGTATCTGGTGGGACTGATGATCATATGTTTCTTATCGACTTAATGGGTCGTGAATTAACAGGCAAAGATGCGGAAGCGGTATTAGGGGAGGCCAATATTACGGTTAATAAAAATACCGTGCCAGGTGAACCACGCTCTCCTTTTGTTACCAGTGGTTTACGCATGGGTACTCCTGCAATTACGACACGGGGCTTTAAGGAGGCAGAAGTGAGGGAATTAGCGCTATGGATTTGTGATGTGTTAGATCATCCAGAAGACAAAGCCTTGGTGGCAAAAGTGAAGGATCAGGTGACAGAATTGTGTCGGAAGTTTCCGGTGTATAAATAAACTCTGAATCATAAAAATGCTTGTAGGGGTGGGTCTTGTGTGTAAATTGGGTGCCCCTCTTTCGGTTGGACTAATTTTATAAGGAATAAAAATGTTCTGCCCTTACTGTAAAGCGGATGATACTAAAGTAATCGATTCACGCTTAGTGGATGAAGGAACGCGAGTGCGACGGCGTCGTGAATGCGTAGTTTGTGAAGAGCGTTTCACTAGCTTTGAAGCGGCAGAATTAAATTTGCCGCGCATTATTAAACGTGAGGGTACACGAGTTGCGTTTGATGAACATAAATTACGCTCAGGTTTGCTACAAGCTTTGCAAAAAAGACCGGTGAAGACAGAGGATATAGAAGCGGCAGTTAATCGCATTATTCACAAGCTGTCTGCGAGTGGGGAGCGTGAAGTTAATTCACATTATGTTGGTGAGTTGGTGATGGAAGAATTGAAGGGTTTGGATCAAGTAGCCTATGTACGTTTTGCTTCCGTTTATCGAAGTTTCCAAGATGTGAATGCCTTTCATGAAGAAATCGAACGTTTAATGAATCAGAATAATAATGAGTAAAAAACCTTCACGCCAAGTATTACGTCACAATGCACGCTGTTATGCTATGCAAGCATTATATCAATGGCACTACACCCAAGACCCGATACCATTTTTGATTGAAAGTTGGCATGCTGAGCATGAATTTTCAGAAGTTGATGCCGAATACTTTGCTTTGCTAGTGCGGGGTGTGGCTGATAATTTGACTGCTATACAAAAGAGCTTAGAATTGCCTGCTAAGCGTGCAATTAGTGATATTACGCCCGTCGAATTAGCGATTTTGTATGTAGCTGTATTTGAGTTGATGCACCGCCTAGATGTTCCTTACAGAGTAGTGATCAATGAAGCTTTAGAGCTCAGTAAAGAGTTTGGCTCGGAAAAATCATTCAAGTTTGTTAATGCTGTGTTAGATAAAATGGTGCGTGAGTTAAGAAAAGACGAGCTTAGGCCATAAACTTAAAAACGGTAGCTTCAATCCATTAGCCCTTCTCGCTACGATTACAACTGCGGTTTTTAGGATAAAACATCACAATGTTACAGGAATTTGAACTTATTCAATTCTTAAGTCAACATAACTCTGTTAATTCTCCTTATATTAAGTTGGGTATCGGTGATGATGCGGCATTAACTGAAATTCCGTTTGGTTTCCAATGGGTTAGTTCTGTTGATACCTCAATCGGCGGCATACATTTCCCGGCTGAAACGTCGCCGCAAGATATCGGTTTTAAATCCTTGGCGGTGAGCTTGAGTGATATGGCGGCGATGGGTGCAGAACCTATTGGTGTGCTGTTAGCCTTAACACTGCCTGATATTCAAGAAGCTTGGCTAAAAGATTTTGCGACAGGTTTTTTCGAGTTAGTGAATCAATTTCAAGTGCCATTGATTGGCGGAGATACGACGCAGGGAGCTTTGAGTATTAGCACTCTGGTGCAGGGCATGGTTCCGTGCGGCCAAGCTATATTACGTTCGGGTGCCAAACCTGGAGACTTAATATATGTCAGTGGTTATCTAGGTGATGCAGGTTTAGCTTTGCAAGATTGGCGGATGCACCGATTAAAGGACTTTTTGCTACAAACTGCGCTCAACCGACCACAGCCGCGAGTGGCTTTGGGTTTGGCTTTGCGCACTCTCGCGAGTAGTGCGATTGATATTTCAGATGGTTTAGCACAAGACTTAAAACATATACTCGTTGCCAGCCAAGTTGGTGCTAGACTGCAGCTTGAACAATTACCATTATCCGAATTGATGCGAGCGCGCTTGAGCAAAAATGAAGCTCAGCATTTAGCGTTAAATGCCGGCGATGATTATGAGTTATGTTTTACAATCAATCCCTGTCATCAGCCAGAACTGCAAAAAATAGTACAACAACTTAATTTGCCGCTAACGAAAATTGGTGAAATAACAACAACTCCGGGCATACAATTTTATAAACATGATCAGCGGGTTGATATGCAATTGCAGGGGTATCAGCATTTTAAAGCTAAAAACGGTAGTAGAGCTTGGTAGTAAACACCAGCTGCCGTTTTTTAGCGTAAAGGAAACAATTTATGATAAAGCACAGCATATGGACTAATCCCATTCATTTTTTTGCCTCAGCATTCGGTGCTGGTGCAATGCCAATCGCGCCGGGAACTTTTGGCACATTAATGGCTATTCCGCTGGTGTTGATCTTTGCGCAGTTTTCTCTTATAAGCTATGCTGTTTTAAGTACGATTTATATTGTGTTGGCGGTGTATGCCTGTGATAAGACCGCTAAAGATTGGGATATGGCAGATCCAGGTGCAACAGCCAGTGACGAAGTTGCAGGATTTTTGGTGACCATGTTCGCAGTAAAACCTACATTGCAGGCTTTGGCGCTGGGTTTTGTCATATTCCGAATTTTAGATATTTGGAAGCCTTTTCCAATTCGCTGGTTTGATCAAAATATCCACGGTGGCTTTGGAATTGTATTGGATGATGTCATTGCAGGAATTGTCAGTTGTGTGTTGCTGCATCTCATTAGTCTGCAATTTAACGTATAAACTTAAGTTACTTCTTCTCTGCGGCTAAGCTCACAATAAAAGCGAGTGACCAAAGTAGTGCCGCGACTAACAAAGGTAGATTAGTTGAGGCAAAGCTCAAGTACCCAGCAAGTACTCCTGTAATAGTAAATGCGAGCGCCAGTACGGCATCAGTACTGCCCATTAACAAACCTTGATTTTTACTGTCGGTTTGTTCAGACAATTGCGCAACTAGTCCTGTGTAGCTGAGTGCTACGACACTGCTAATGATCAGGGCGAATAAATAATGTGAAAGAAGATTGTTTATTATAAATTGCGCAATCAATGTCAGTCCGCCAATGCAAAGTGCCGCTGAATAAACCTTGGTCGTTTTAAGATAACGTGAGCTGATACGTACCAAGCTTAAGAGAGCAATCGTTAAAACTATTCCGATAAAGGAAAGTAATAACGCGATTTCATGTGGATTAAGCTTTAAATGGGTGGCCAATTCGATGGTCAAGGACTGATAGTACAAGCTCCAGCCAAGCTCGAATAAAAAGAAGATGCTAAATAATAGTGCCATTTTTTTATGAGTGAACTGTTTAAAAAATTGTCGTGTTTGTGTTTTGAGCAAATTAACTTCTTTGTTAAACGTGCTATTGACGTGAGATTCTTTTAAAAATCCAATTAAGAAAATTAAGTTTAAAACCAGGGTGCTGGTGATTGCATAGAAAGGTGTTTTTAGTGCATCAATGTTTAATTCATGGCTACTTAAAGCAATGCTAGCTAGAGGTCCTACCACCAAACCCGCAGTCATTGCTGAAGCAATTAAACCAATGTTATTCACGCGACTATTATTCTGGCTGACATCAACCATGGCGGCTTGTGCGATGCATTGGCTGGCCGCACAAAAACCTGTAATGACTCTACCTAAGATTAAAAAGCTGAGCTTGTTAGTGCTCAAACTAATGGCATAGCAGATGTAGCCAATGAGCACGCCGAAGGAGGCAATAATCAAAACTTTGCGTCTGCCTAATATGTCAGAAAGGGCCCCTAGTATGGGCGCACCGAACATGAAGCTTAGAGAATAGATAGATAGAATTGCGCCATATAATAAATGCTGTGAAAGACCACTATTGGAAACTAATTGATTAATTAAGGGTACTAAAATAGGTCCGATTATAGTGAAACCGATGGCATCGATGCTTATGGCTATAAAATACGGTATTGCAATGTGAGCTTTGTGTGTTGGCATATTAATTCATTAAGGTTCTATTAAAGAGGCACATTAACAGCGTCGGCAGTATATACCTCTCGACCCTT
>JBDNGR010000037.1:0-3954 GCA_041689165.1 Coxiellaceae bacterium | reverse complement strand
TATAATTCAATGCTTTTTCAATGAGCGATTCAGGCGGTGCTTGAGGCGCGCGCTCCTCCATAACTTCCCGTAACACAGTTAAAATGGGCGCGGCTTTTTCCTCTCGAAGAGACTGTCATTTTTCAAGAGAATAAAGTTGATACGCTACACACAACTGGCAACATGGCGTCTTTCTATGGCCTTTGCATCAGCTATTTTATAGCGATAGCCTTTCTCTCCTCTGTTTCTTTTTAGCTCACGACAAATCGTGGAAGCTGATACATTAAGATACTTGGCAGTTTCATTTTACTTTTTTCCCGCTGATTTTAATGTGTAGATCTGACACCTTTCGTCGGTGGTCAAATGATGATATTTCATGAGTAATTTCCTGCTTTAAGTTTTTCTAGAACATTAAAGAGCTTACTCTTGAGATCTTTAGCTGGCCACTTCAGTGAATGACTGAAACTTTCAATTGCACTTCACTTGTGAATGGGCCGACTTATAAGCGTTCCACTGTATGCGGTTTTCCATTCTCATCAGTGAGCGATTCAGCAAGCTTGTCCTTTTTACCAACCCAAATTCCCAGAGTAATTTTTTTAAAAAAAAGGACTCTCTTGCGTTTTAAGCACCTGCACACGCGACTTTTACTTGGTGCTCAAGAACGACAAATATCATTTTGCCTACCCATAAAATTGTGTTACTGTCGTGCTCTAAAGTGAGTTTTTTCATTTTAAAGCACGAGAGTTATTATGGCGTTTATTGGCAGAGAACAGGAATTAGCTACTTTAAATGCTTTCCTCAAAAAAGAAACGGCTTCATTCTTGGTAGTTAGAGGTAGGCGACGAATAGGTAAAAGTCGGTTGATAGAAGAATATGCTCGCCCTTACAAATTGTATTCGTTTTCAGGAATAGCACCAACTGTAAAAACTACCGCTCAGTCACAGCGTGAGGACTTTTCAAGTCAACTTCACAAACAAGGATTAGCTAAAATTGCAGCAGAAGATTGGAACGACTTATTTTGGGCGCTAGCTGATGCTACTAAAAAAGGGCGTGTTATCATACTATTTGATGAAATATCCTGGATTGGCTCTAAAGATCCTGATTTTTTAGGTAAGTTAAAAAATGTTTGGGATCAATACCTAAAAAAGAATCCCAAATTAGTTCTTGTCGTGTGCGGTTCCGCATCAAGTTGGATAGAAAAAAACATTCTCAGCAGCACAGGATTTTTAGGCCGAATTTCATTTGTACTAACTTTATCTCAGCTTCCACTTAATGATTGCCAAAAATTTTGGGGTAAAAAAAGCGGTAATATTTCGGCTATGGAAAAATTAAAAATTTTATCTGTTACAGGTGGAGTGCCTCGATATCTTGAAGAATTAGACCCTAACTTAAGCGCTGAGGATAATATTAAAAATATGTGTTTCACTAAAGGGGCTTTATTAGTAGATGAATTTAATCATATATTTTCAAATATATTTTTGACCAACAGTGATAGCTATAGAAAAATAGTCGAAATACTTTCTGAAGGTGGAAAAGAATACAGTGAGATCTGTCGATTATTGAATAAGGATAATTCTGGACGAATTTCTGATTACTTAGAAGAATTACAACTAGCAGGCTTCATTAATCGAGACTACACGTGGCATATTAACACAGGACAGGACGCAAAATTAAGCAAATTTAGGTTAAGCGATAATTATTTGAGATTTTTCTTAAAATACATTGACAAATATAAAACAAAAATTGAGCGAAATGCATTCGCTTTTAAATCTTTATTAGCTCTTCCCGGATGGTTGAGCATTATTTCCTTACAATTTGAAAATTTAGTGTTAAATAACAGAACCTTTATATGGAACCAATTAGGAATCAAGCCAGAAGATATACTGTCTGAAAATCCCTTTTTTCAACGCCCAACAAAACGTCAAGTTGGCTGTCAAATTGATTATCTGATCCAAACGAGACATGGTTCTTTATACGTTTGTGAAATTAAATTTACGAAAAAAAAAGTTTCAATTTCAGTTATTGATGAAGTACAAGAAAAAATTAATAGGTTAAAAAGACCCAAAGGCAATTCATGTAGGCCTGTTTTAATTCATGTTAATGGTATTGAAGAGGATATTGAAGAAAGCCATTATTTCAGCACAATTATCGATTTCAGCAAGGTACTAGATTAAACAAAATATAAGGATAATCGTTCGCGAGAAAGCTTATCAACTGTGATCATGAAACTTGTATAGAAGACAAAATGTTAATGTCATAATAAACCCTTTAAAGCATTAATTCGGGGGGCTATTTTATCTTCAGTGTGGAGAGAGGTTAGGACTATCCTTATCACCTGCAACCCTCTTTACGTTACATTCATAACAAAGCCTATCTGTAAGAGTTGATTCAAAAAACTGAATTTGAGTGTTTGTGTCTGGACAATTTAGTTCTGCGTTATCAAGAGAAAGAAGCGGCGGAAGGCTATTTGGTGTTGTTGAAAATGAGGCTTTGAATGACTTATGAGCGTTCCACTGGCTGCAGTTTTCCATTCTCATCAAGCGCGACATAGCTAAACAAACCCTCAGTTACTTGATGGTATTCTGCATCCTTTACACCTATTGCCCAAGTTCCAATTTGCATTTGCAAGGATGTATGGCCGATCTTTACGAGTTTGGCGTAGCAACAAATTAAATCACCCACTTTAACGCGAAAAAGAAAAGACATGTTGTTAATGGTGACAGTGGTAATACGTGAATTGGCAATGCGTGTGGCAATGCTGAGTCCTGCTAAGTCCATTTGTGAAACTACCCAGCCCCCAAAAACATCGCCATTAGGGTTGGTGTCCATGGGCATCGCAATAGTGCGAAGCGCAAGTTTACCTACATTTGAAGGCTCAGTCGGTCCTGAATTCATCTTTAGTTCGTTCATTAACCTAATAGCTCTTCAGTTTCATCATTTTTGAATCGTTGCATAATCAAATAATCCAAAGAAAACTTACCTGGGCCATCGAACATTAATAGCGCCAATAAATAACCCCAGCAAATATGTTGATCAAGGCCGGCGGCACCTTCTGTAGACGGCTATCTTAACCCGCTATAAAACGGCGCAGGCCACAAGACCATTTTTTACACAGCTCTTCTGACTTCACGTCATTTGCTCAGACAGTCGATATTTTATCAGTTAAAATGACGGGGCTATGAGCCCTTGTTACCGTTGATGAATTTTGAAGCCCTCACGATAAACAAAACACCTTAGCCCCTGCGAGTGATTATTTCACAGAGGCGCCCCAAAAACCATTTTTCATAGCTAAGAATGCTTATGGAACTGTCTTCTCGTCTTTTTAACTGTGTGTGTAGCGACATGAATATTTCCCGATTGATGACATCAAATTACCCCCTCTAGAATCTCTGCTTAAAAATCGATCAAACAGCTTTGAGACTCGGGATACTTCGCGTTCAACACAGCGCAGCCATACCCTTTTACCGAGGCTAATAGATTCATGACAATCACAAACCAGTAGGTAAAATTACTGATGAAGAAATTAAAAAAATACACCCAAGAAACTGCCGCCGCTAAGGCCGGCATGGATAGTAAAACCGCTCGAAAGTATATCAAGAGCCAAATTCTGCCTTCGGATATGCGAGCCCCTTATCAACGCTCACAACCGATGCTATTCGCTGAGCATTGGGACGAAGTTGCTAAAATGTTTACGGCTTCACCCGGGTTACAAGCGAAAACGGTCATGAACTATTTAGTAAAAAAATATCCTGAGCATTATCAATTAGGTCAGTTGCGTACGTTGCAACGACATCTGCATGATTGGCGCGCAGAGCATGGAGCGTCGCAAGCGGTTATTTTTCGTCAAGATATTCAGCCAGGCAAACAAAGTCAGTCGGATTATACGTGCATGAATGCACTTGAAATTACGATTCATGGCCAAGGCTTCAAGCACCTGTTGTTTCATTTCATGTTGCCATATTCGCGCTGGGAATC
>JBDNGR010000036.1:0-7284 GCA_041689165.1 Coxiellaceae bacterium | reverse complement strand
TAAGCTCAGCTGTATCTTGCGGATGAGAAACTAAGAGCGTTCCCAGTTTCGAAAAATACACGGCTGAGGGCAACTGCGATAAAATTTTTGGCCAATACTCATTTAAGCTATCTTGGCCTAATTGATAAATATCGAATTCCGACTTTTCCAATTCTGAGAGGCTGCTCAGCATCCCTGCTGCAACCATACTGCAGTTATCATGAGACCTTGGTGCGCTTTGCTCAAACAGCGTCAATTGATGGCCTGCTTCACTTAAAGCCAGAGCCGACAATAGCCCCATTATGCCAGCACCTACAATTGCAATTTTCATGCAGCCTCAATTTCTTGCACCTTTTCGCGAATTTCTTGTGAAATTTTCATTGAGCAGAATTTAGGTCCACACATGGAACAAAATTCAGCTTCTTTCGCGGATTCTTGCGGTAAAGTTTCATCATGATAAGCACGCGCCGTATCGGGATCCAAAGACAAATTAAATTGATCTTCCCAACGAAATTCGTAACGCGCCTGCGACAACTCATCATCGCGATAGCGCGCCGCAGGATGTCCTTTAGCAATATCAGCCGCATGAGCCGCAATTTTATAAGTAATAATACCTTGCTTCACATCTTCACGATTTGGCAAACCCAAATGTTCTTTAGGGGTGACATAACACAATAACGCACAACCATACCAACCTATCATGGCGGCTCCAATGCCTGAAGTAATGTGATCATAACCAGGCGCAATATCAGTTGTTAATGGACCTAAGGTATAGAACGGCGCTTCATCACACTCAAGCAGCTGCTTATCCATGTTTTCTTTAATAAGATGCATCGGCACATGTCCCGGGCCTTCCACCATCACTTGAACATCATGCTTCCACGCTAGACGAGTTAATTCACCTAGGGTTTCTAACTCGGCAAATTGTGCCGCGTCATTAGCATCTGCAATCGAGCCTGGGCGCAAGCCATCGCCTAGCGAATAACTTACATCATAAGCGCGCATGATTTCACAGAGTTCAGCAAAATGAGTGTATAAAAAGTTTTCTTTATGATGAGCCAAACACCACTTAGCCATAATCGCACCACCGCGTGACACAATACCTGTTACACGTGAACTGGTGAGTTGCACATAACGCAGTAAAACACCCGCATGAATGGTGAAGTAGTCAACACCCTGCTCAGCTTGTTCTATTAAAGTATCACGGAAAATAGGCCAGTTCAGATCTTCTGCAATCCCACCCACTTTTTCTAGGGCCTGGTAAACTGGCACTGTACCTATAGGAACCGGCGAGTTTCGTACAATGAAGTCACGAGTGTTATGAATATTTTTACCGGTAGAAAGATCCATCACTGTATCGGCACCCCAGCGAATGGCCCAAATAAGTTTCTCTACCTCTTCCTCTATTGAGGAGCTTACGGGTGAATTACCAATATTTGCATTTACTTTAGTTAAAAAATTACGACCAATAATCATTGGTTCCAATTCCAAATGATTTATATTGGCAGGAATGATAGCTCGACCACGCGCGACTTCAGAACGCACAAATTCAGGCGTAATTTCTTGTGGAATACTGCGATCAAAGTGGGATCCTTGCAAACGTTTTTCACGCTCTTCATTTCTGATTGCTGTATGGCGTTGATTTTCGCGCAGAGCGACAAATTCCATTTCTGAGGTGATGATGCCCCTCTTAGCATAGTGTAACTGTGTCACACATCGATCAGCCTTGGCCCGTCGTGGCTGACGCTGCAAGCTCTCAGCGAAACTATGCAAAGCTTTGCTTGAATCCTGATAGCCATTGTCTTCTGGTTTAACTTCACGACCTGAATAAATTTCTGTGTCCTGACGCTGCTTTATGATTGGTGAACGACTATCCGCTAAACCTGCCTTGATATCGACAGTCGCAGACGAGTCTGTATAAGGCCCAGAAGTATCGTACAACTTAATGGTTTTGCCATTTTTTAAATGAACTTCACGAAGAGGGACACGACAACTGCCGGATTGAGTTTCTATATAGACTTTACGAGAAGCACTTAAGGGGTGACGTAGCTGATGATCAATTTGCATATTAGCCTCCAAAAATGCGCAGAGGCTTTTCAAAGCGATCATTCGAAAAGCTCACTTCCCTACGCAGGTGTTAACCTAACAGGTTCAAAGAGTCAGGCTACTGCCTTCTCAGCCTCCATTTTATTCCTCCAGTACCGTTGAGATACGAAAGATATAAAGGCCCCCCTAGTGAATACCGTGGGATTAAAGCATAGCTGATGCAAAATTGAAACAAACAAGACGTGGCTGTAGTCGATCTATCAAGATCGGCAGTATGGCCGGTCGTTGCTGCAACGAATCATCCAAGCAGCACTGAAATCAGCTCAGGATTAAGGATGATCATTACTGACGATCATTCACAGGAGTATGGGCGATATGTACTAACCGACCAAGATGATCACTGGGGATTCTCAAGGCACAGTGCTTTCATTTTTTGTAACAAACTGATTGTTGCTTCACTCTCGAGCATAATCGCCTCTTCTTTAGTGACTGAGTCTTCAGTTTTTTCAGAATTCTTATCGCGATAATAGTTTTTACGACTCGAGTAAAGATGTGTGAAAATAAAAAATGCCGTTAACAGGATGGCTAAAAGTAATTCGCATACTCGTGCGGTGGGTGTGGTTAGTTGTTGATGAAGCTGATAATAATCCAACTGCTTGGCTATATCTGGTATACCAGTTGAATAGACGAAAGTGGAAGCAAAACCGCCGATAGTGACCGACAAAAGATCTTTGCCAATATTCAGGTACTCATCTTTAATCCACTCGCTACCTATCTCACTCGTTGAGTTCTTCTTGATCGATTTGGATTTTTTAAGCAAGCTCATAAAGTCTGGCTGGTTTTTTAGCTGTATGTGATCTCTTTCCAGACTCAATTCCATTTCTTTAGACCATGAACTCACACTTCCGACTGAGCTGGGATCATAATCAAAGCTATACTGACATCGAGATGGGATATCTTTTAGCTCCTTAGCAAGCTCCAAAATATTGTCACAAAGCTTCTTGTTGATTTCGCATAGCAATCGATACTCCAAAGCGAAAACTCTATATTTTTTTAATTTTTCAATTATTGCCATTTGCAAAACTTTGTAACTCGAAATCGCGCCCAAAAGACTTAAGGTGAAGGCGATCGCAACGGCAAACACAAGAGCTGTTAAAGAGAGAGAACCGAAACCCATAGCACCTGCTAGTGCCAACCATGATCCAAAAGTACTGCTTATGATGGTGTTAAGTACTTGAGAAATACCACCTATATGCTCAAGCTTGGTGGGCTGAAACCACCCGTCTTTCAGCTCGTCTTCTGCCATGGATTTATGCAGCGCTTGGTATTTCTCATCACCCAAAAGCTTTTTTAAATGCTCATCACCCAGGCGCAAATTCTTCAGCATTGAGTTAAGCTCAAGAAGTGATAAGCCATCTAAACAGTAGGATATTTTCATTATCCCTAACTCCCACAATACAACTGGTTTAGCAGCCTAGGCTTAACTAAAATAGTAAAAATTCCAAGATTAAGTTCGTTCAATTCGCTGATAATGACGTTGAAGAATAAAGTGTTTTAGTTCGCTGTTTTACATAGGAGCAATACCGATCACCATAAGACCAATGCCCATGTTCAGCTGGATAGTTAACAAAGCCCACCGACTCTAAGGCTGCATTCATTAGCTGACGATTATACTGGCTCCTGCAGAAATGATTTTAGAATCCGTCTGAGAAAGAGATCCATCTTTATCATTGATCCAATCCTTGGGATGAATGCCCATATCTACGGCTTTTCCATGATCATTGATAAGTTATATAACTACGCAGGACCTGATAACTTTGTTGTCAAACATAGCCAACCTGGATGTAAGTTAAAAAAAAGACTTCAAGATAAGCATCCTAAAATGACTTAATATCTGAATAACGCCCTTGCTCCTATAGAGTAAAAAATTAATCGCCGGATTCAAGCGACTTGACAGCTTGTGAAAGCCCAACAATACTCAAAGTGCCTCATAAAAACTTTGTAGCAAACTTGAAGCATTACTATAAGCAGATTGAACTAATGCCCACAGTTAAACTTACCAGAATCTTACTCGCGTGTCTTACACTGACTTTGGGTTTATCACTCAGTTGTTTCGCCAATCAGAATCAGAACCAAGATAATCAAAGCAATCAAAATCAAAATCAGAACCAGAATCAAAATCAAGACGATCAAAACAATCAGAATCAGAATTGAGCTTAGCGAAGTTGTGTCATAGCCACTTCGGGAGGAATACTCGCTGATTTACCATGTTTCAGCTTGTAGTGAACTAGCAAAATATTCAACGAGTCTACGTTTGGTGCCTGGACTCACCATATCAGGCAAGCGTTCATAATCAAACCACGCCATCTTTTCTATTTCGGGAGAAGAGACATCTGAAAATGTATCAGCCTTAGCTATGTAAATTATGGGATAATCATTGATTCTCATATAATCACTATAGTAAATGCCGAATAGTTTCGGTTCATCAACAAGTTCCACGCCCACTTCTTCTCTTAACTCACGGATTAAAGCGGCTTTGCATGTTTCCCCTTTTTTTATACCACCGCCAGGCAAATACCAATGTGGTTGATAGGTGTGTTTAACCAGTAACACCTGGTTTTCAGCATTTAAAACAATTGCCCGTGAACCAAGAGTTATTAGACCAAGCTTGGACTGTAATTTACGAAACACTCGCGTTCCGATTTTATGCATAATATCCCGCAGCTTCATTTCCTATTCTCCTGCAATCTAGGCTTGGGCCTAATCCATTATATGCGTAGTTTTAATCTGACTATTTTATACCGCGCAAGAAACGATCTAAGAAATTAGCAAAAAGCTGAATTTCATGTTTGCTTAAAACAGCCAGCCCACCTGTAACCTGCCCTGAATTTCTGAGCTCTTCATTGAAATTGCGTATGCTTAAACACTGCTTAATATTGTCAGTCGTGTAGGGCTCACCACGTGGATTCAAAGCGATCCCACCTTTAGTAACCACTTCATCGGCTAATTTAATGTCGGCCGTTACCACCAAGTCACCAACTTGCAACTGTTCCACAATATAATTATCAGCCACATCAAAGCCCGCCCCCACCCTTATCTTCTTAATGTAAGGAGAAAGTGGCGCGACTAGCGATTGATTAGCTACTAAAACCACCGTGGTTTGTGTACGTTCAGCGGCTCTAAACAAAATCTCTTTGATCACCCGCGGACAGGCATCAGCATCGATCCAAATAGTCATAATTATCCCTGCATGTTGCAATCGACTATAGCATATTCAGTTGCCTTGCATCGCCTAGAACCATTCAAAAATACTCTTCTTCAATTCCTTAGTTTCTTTAACACAAACTCCTCTAAAGAGTTAATAGCTGCATTATCGGCCTGGTACTTGAGTAATGAAACATGCGTGTCAGCAAGACTGGGAAGTGCCGATAATTCTACGGCATGCAATTCACTCGGTATCATGCTATGTGGCATTACAGTTATTCCCATACCCGCTTTAACAGCAGCAACTGTTACAGCATAGCTGGGGCTTGAAATCACCAGACGCCAAGCGCGGCCTGCTTCCTCAAGGCTCTTAATTGCTGAAGCTCTATAGACACAGGGTTGTGGTGCTAATACCAACGGAACGGGTTTACCAGAATATATTAGGCTAGAGTCTCCAACCCATTTAAGTGGTGCGGACCATACATCAACTCCATTGGGAAAGTCTTCCGGGCGATTCATTTTTACCAGTACAATATCGAACTCTTTCTTTTTAAATCTCTCGAAAAGATTTAGCGTCAAATCACACTCAATATTGAGTAAGATACGCGGATGAATACGGGAGAAATCAGCCAGCACTTCTGCAAGATACACGCTGGCAAAATTTTCGGGCAAACCAAAGCGCACCTCTCCCTCAAGCTCTGGTTTCTTGAATCTGTCCATGGTTTCGCGGTGTAATGCAAAAATTTGCCGCGCGTAACTCAGAAAAATATCTCCTTCTGGCGTCAAAGCAAAGGTTTTGCCACGCACCAATAACAATTTACCCAACATATTTTCTAATTTGTTGATCTGCTGGCTGATAGCGGATTGTGTGCGCCCAACACGTTCAGCCGCTTTGGTGAAACTGCCTGTTTCGGCCACTGCGATGAAGCATTGTAAAGTTATGGTATCTATATTCATTAGAATCTCTAATAACGAAAATAAGAATAATTAATTTTACTTATATTATGCAGGTTGCTAAGTTAAGGCAACAAAAAACGAATCTCTAATGAGGATATTTTTATGATAGCCGCCCTTTCGAACTGGCCCTTTAACTATGACCAGCTTGCAGTAAGCATGATGGCACTGGTCATTTTCATCGGCATATGTGTGGGTAGCTTCGCCTATCGCCACTTGAAGGGAGATATTAAATACAGCGCGTTTTTTGCTCAACTTGTTTTATTGGTTGTTTCTGTCTGCTTAATGGTGGGGGCTGATAGCCTAATACTACTTTTCATAACATGGGGCTTAAGCAATATTCTGCTCGTAAGACTCATGATTCACAAAGCTAGCTGGAAAGCCGCTAGAGCTTCGGGAATACTCGCGGCGCTAAACTACCTGTTCGGAGCATTCTGCATAGCGACGGCATTTGCCATACTGTATTGGCTGACTGGCGAAACAAGTATACAAGCGATCATACACCAAGATATAAAGGCTATTTCCGCGTTGCCAGCTTTAGTGCTATTACTCCTAGGAGCTATGACTCAATCCGCTATCTGGCCATTCAATCGCTGGTTGTTGAGCTCTTTAAATTCTCCCACGGTGGTTTCCGCTATCATGCACGCAGGGCTGATCAATGGAGGTGGATTCCTGCTTACTCGCTTTGCCCCCCTTTATCTCAAACATTCCCAGCTGCTCACTGTAATTTTTGTGATAGGCATTATCACGGCACTCTTGGGTAGTTTATGGAAGCTAATGCAAAACGATGTAAAGCGTATGCTGGCCTGCTCTACGATGGGTCAAATGGGATTCATGTTTGCTCAATGCGGGCTTGGCTTATTTCCAGCAGCCGTAGCGCATTTAATTTGGCACGGGATGTTTAAAGCATATCTGTTTCTGGCCAGTGGCGGCAGCGCTCAAGAAAAACGCTTAGATCTTAATTATCCACCAAAGCCATTTACTTTTATCAGTGCCATTGTGTGCGGCATGCTTGGAAGTTTCAGTTTTGCATTCGCGAGCGATAAATCCTGGCTCTCAGGTGACACGACACTCGTACTGCTGGTGATATCATTTCTTGCC
>JBDNGR010000035.1:0-5453 GCA_041689165.1 Coxiellaceae bacterium | reverse complement strand
GAGCAGTGGCCCGATGAGGATTGAGCAAAAGCGAAGGAATAGTTGGGCTCTTTCGAGCTTTTGTGATTGAGGAAGCGGGTTAATGCGAGGTCAAGATGAAGCTTACAACTCGCCTATCGAAGGTCGATGGGTATAGATAGTGATGAGTTATGCCAGTTAGTCATCAAAGAGGAGAAACTCATGAGGACATCAACAACTACCGCCGACCCTACAGCTGTAACAATTCCAGAAGATCCGAGAATCGAAAGTTTAAGAGAGCGTGGAAAACGGCGTTGGAAACGTGAACTACTTCTCTATGCTGTTATATTTATCCCTACGACTCTCTTAGCAATTTTTATTCCTCCTGCGCTTCCTATAGTACTGTTAGTGGCAGTGATCTTAACGGCTATTAATTACAGTTTGCATTCACCTAATTGGAAATTGACCGTAGGTCGAGGTGTGGCTGCCGTTATTAGTCTTTTGACCGCAATGTTAACCATGGTTATGGTTATGTCGCTAGGTTTCTCACCCTTTTTCATTGCAATTGCGGGCATAGGACCACTTGTTGCTAATCTTGTTTTGTATCGAAATGACGTTCCAGACGTGATTAAAGAATTGGCAGGAGGCGTTAGTAAAGCTGCGACGTCATTACGGCAAATAATACATCAAGCTTACTTGAGTTTTATGGGTTATCAGCCTGTTTTAACTAATGAAGATAAGCCGGCTGAAGACTCTAAAAAAGATGACAATCCAATTAGTACTTTTGAAAAACGTTTACGAATGTGGCTGCATTTTATCACCATACCCGCGGCTCTTATCGCAGGTTATATTTTAACAGCAGGTATGTGGTCAACTTGGGGTAGAGGAATAAGTTTTTTCTCCCATTTACCGGCTTTTGGTTTTACAGCAAGTATGGCTTCTCCTTATGTCATCATTCCATTACTGATAATTGCTTTTGTGGCCAATAGCGCTTTTATGCATAGAGGAGTGAGTCAAGTAGTCAGTTTTGCCATTAATTTATTTAAAGCTTGGCGTTATGGCCTTTATTTAAAAGAAACTAAAGACAATACTGAAGAATATGAGCTTATAAACTCAGCTGCTTATACTAAAACAGTGGCTTGCACAGGTTTTGCAGCATTGGCGCGCTACTATTTTAATATTAAAAAAGATGATAGTCAGATATCAACTGTTTTAAAAATTACGGTTTTATCTTTAGTTAAATTGGCAATAGCCGCATTAATTGTATTTATTAGCCAAAAAGCTCTGATTGACGTGTATATGAAACCTACTCCTTTAATGGTTTCCTTCTTACAGGGCATGATGGTGGCGAGTGTATTAGGTTTATTTACTTACATAGGCTATGCCGCTCGCATGAGCTTTTCGGTGATCCGCTTAGCGAATGTTTCTCAGTTGCTTTTATTACAGTTTCCGAAATTAAGATATACGCTAACTGCTTTAAGAATGATTGCAAATCGCGAATTTCTTTCTCGATACTGGCAAAGTCTAAAAGAAAATATTCGCACCACAGCTAAGCAATACACTATAGGTCCTGATAATGCCGAATTGTGGAAAAACAGCTTAGGAGAGAAAGAATGGCAAGCACACTGGAATAAAGAATGTAACATGCGCTGGGAGAAATTAACTAGGATTACTAAAGTCTATTACGATTTTAAAGCTTTTATAGTGTGGGCTAAATTTTTTATTATGTTGCCTATGGTGCTTGCTAATGCGTTTGCAAATGGTGAGATAACTATGACCTCTGCTAAGCCTGTTATGATTGAGATTCTGGATGCAGCTTTAGCCAGAGCCATATTCAACGGTGTTGTTTCAGGAGCCTTAATGGCCAAAGCCACCAACGATCAAGCTAAAGCATTGAAGGATTTGGTAAGTGGTATGATAGAAGTACCAGCAATTCCAGTTAAAGCGGCTAGCATGCCTGCTATAACAGCTGCCACTCGTGGGGCTTCAAGCACTCCTCCTCCTGGAGTTGGTGATCCTGCTGAGCCGTGGGTCCCCAGTGCAGATACCTACAAGACCAGCAGTAGGGATGCCGGTACTCCTAGATCATCATCAGCAGCTACATGTCTCTGTTTCGCTAATGAGCCTGCAGCTGGCGACGGCGGCGCTCCGTATAAGCTCACACAACGTGGCCAGCCCTCATCCATGCACACCTGAGAGTGGATCTGGCCTATTGCCTGCTCGTGTCTCCTAAAATCACTCCAAATTAATAGTCCAACTATTTTAGCTCTGCTAAGATAGTTGGCTATGAAAACTAAGACTAAATACCAAGCCAAGCAGCCCAATTCTTCAGGGTTTATTCATTACACTGAATTGGAAAATAGGGTTTGGCAGCAGCTTTATACTCGTCAACTTGAAGTGATTAAGAATCATGCCTGCCCTGAATTTATTAAAGGTTTGGCTTTACTACTGATGCCGGTTGACCGAGTGCCGCAGTTGAGCGATATTAGCCCAGTATTGCAGTCTTTAAGCGGTTGGTCGGTGGTGGCTGTGCCCGCACTTATAACAGCCGATCACTTTTTTAGCTTACTCAAACAGCGCCAATTTCCAGCGGCTACCTTTATTCGAATTCCTGAAGAGCTTGATTATATTGAAGAGCCTGACATCTTCCATGAATTTTTTGGGCATTGCCCCTTATTAACGAATCCGGTTTATGCTGATTTTATGCAGAAATATGGCGAATTAGCCTTGAGCGCTCCAGAAGAAGATCGCGAGCTATTGGGGCGACTCTTTTGGTTCACTGTCGAATTTGGCTTGATTGAAACAGAGCAGGGGATACGTTGTTATGGCGGCGGTATCCTTTCATCCATGAATGAAACAGTCTTTGCCTTAGAGAGTCTCATACCTCAACGTAAGCCTTTTGATTTAATTGATGTATTGCGCACCCCGTATCGTATCGATATCATGCAAAACACTTATTTCGTCATTAAAAATTTTAACCAGCTCTATGACCTGCTTGACACAGACTTAAGTAAAGCCATTCAGAAAGCCCGAGAATTAGGCGAATTTAAGCCTAATTTCACCACTACCGGCTACTCAGAGCAAAATGATGAATGGGTAACGTGTTAAGCTAAAGGATATAATTCGTGTCTACTGAAAATACTCTCTTGCATACGCAACGACATTCTTGTGCTCACTTAATGGCTGCAGCACTGCATAAGCTATGGCCGAATGCACAATTTGGTACGGGTCCCGCCATTGAAAATGGCTTTTATTATGACGTGCTTTTAGACAAGCCTCTTGATGAAAATGATTTAAAACAGCTAGAAAAAGAAATGCGGCATATGCAAAAGCAACGCTTAGCATTTGTTCTGCAAGAATGCGATATAGATGAAGCCATTACCAAGATGGCTGAGCTCAAGCAAAACTTCAAAGTTGAGTTATTGAGGCTTTTAAAAGAAAAAGGTAGTACGGCTGTTGCTAAAGAAACAGGCGACGATGATGTGGTAGCAGAATCTGAATCAGGCGTTAGCGAAGTTTCGCTCTATCAAACAGGGAGTTTTATTGATCTTTGTCGTGGTCCTCATGTTGAACATACCGGTCACATTCCGGCTTTCAAATTAACTCATTTAGCTGGGGCATATTGGCGCGGTGATAATACCAAGCCACAATTACAGCGTATTTATGGTTTATGTTTCTCCACTCAAGAAGAGCTTGATGCAGAAGTTTGGCGTTTGGAACAAGTCAAATTGCGCGATCACCGCCGTCTAGGTAAAGAATTAGAATTATTCACTTTCGCAGAAGAAATAGGCGTGGGCTTAGCTATATGGCTGCCTAAGGGGACTGTGTTACGCGATGAGCTAGAACATCTCGCTCAAAAAGAAGAAAGACGTGACGGTTATATGCGGGTTGTAACCCCGCATATCGCGAAAGAGAAATTATATTATTGTTCTGGTCATTTACCCTATTATAAAGATGATATGTATGATCCCATTAAAATTGATGAAGAAAGTTATTATCTGCGTCCAATGAATTGTCCGCACCATCATATGGTCTATCAGTCTTCGCCTCATTCTTATCGTGATTTGCCATTACGAATTAGTGAATACGGTCAAGTCTATCGCTATGAATTATCAGGTGCACTTTCAGGTTTAATGCGCACGCGCGGTTTTTGCCAGAATGATGCTCATATTTATTGTCGCTTTGATCAGGCTAAAGAAGAGTTCTTGCGTGTCATGCAATTACACGTTCGTTATTACGAATTGATGGGCATCAAAGATTATTATATGCGCCTGTCATTGCCTGATTTGAATAAGTTGGATAAATATGTCAATGAACCAGAAAAATGGTTAAAGGCATTATCCATTCTCCGTGAAGCCATGCAAGAATCCGGCTACCCATTCAAGGAAGTTGAAGGCGAAGCCGCATTTTACGGCCCTAAAGTAGATTTCATGATCAAGAATGTGATTGGCAATGAATATGCTATTTCAACCAACCAACTCGATTTCTTAGCGACGGAACGTTTCAATCTTAATTACACAGGCGATGATGGTGCTAAACACCCTGTCTATGTTATTCATCGTGCTCCTTTGGGTAGCCACGAACGTTTTGTCGCATTTTTGATTGAACATTATGCCGGCGCCTTTCCGCTTTGGTTATCGCCCATTCAAGTACGCTTAATTCCAATAGCTGATCGTCATGTTGAATATGCCCAGAAAGTAAAAGATTTTCTGATGAATGCAGAAGTTCATACTGGTACCTGCGGCTTGCGCGTTGATATGGATGACAGTGCGGAGCGCATGCAAAAGAAAATTCGCAATGCGCAACGGGAAAAAATTCCTTACATGTTAATTATTGGTGATAAAGAAGTTGAAGATGAAAAAGTGGCTGTACGTTTACGTTCAGGAGAGGATTTAGGTCCCATCGCTGTGCCAGACTTGCTTGAGCGTCTCAAAACTGAAATACATAATTATCAATAAGTGTTCAGGTAAAGAACGCATTAATATTTTTCATTATCTGCGCTATTAGTTGTGATTCTTTAGGCACAACCATAACGGTGTCATCACCCGCCAAAGTTCCTAAAATATCTAGCTCTGCCGCATGATGATCGAGTAAGCGGGCGACCATGGAAGCAGCACTAGGAACAGTTCTAAGGACAATCAACACATCACTTGCTGTGACATTGATTACAAGCTGACTGTAAACAGGGCTGCTCAAAGGGTCAGCTAATTCATGTGAAAGTCGATACTCATGGGGAAGACGATAGCTACTTTCGCCCTTAGCATTATTAACTTTGATAGCACCCACCTTGTGTAATAGACGAGAAATTTTTGATTGGCTTAGCTCAAAGCCGTCTTTAGCCAAAACATTGGCGATCTCATCTTGAGTGCTGGCTTTAGACTCAGCAAGCAGGCGACGCAACGCCTCGGTTACGTCTTTTTGGTTTGGTTTTCTCGACATGACATCATTCTCTTATAATTTAATTTTCTGATTTTAAACTAATCGCTCATTTATTC
>JBDNGR010000034.1:0-10359 GCA_041689165.1 Coxiellaceae bacterium | reverse complement strand
TCCTGTGTGCACAAATGTGTGTGCAAGGAAAAACAGCTAAAGAGATTGCCAGGGTTTTGATGATATCGCATTGTACTGTCGAAGCTCATCTCAATAATGCTAAGTCGAAATTAAATTGCAGTAATTTAAAAGGTCTTATTGCTGAAATAATAAGGACTTCTTTTGGCGCTTAATCTGGCAAGACATAAATTGCTAAGGAATATCTACGTTGCGTTTCCCAGCGTATAAAATGTTGTGAGCGGATAATGCCATTTAAAAAATGGAGAGGCTAAAGTTCCCAGATCACAGGTGCCAGATAAGCCTAGGTCAAAGTTTTAAAAGAGTAGCTTTCAACTAATTAATTTAGGTTAATGGCGGGCACACTAAAGCGCTGCTTATCTTCCATCCGCAACGCAGTAAGGCTGTTACCCCAAGCGCAACCTGTGTCGAGTGCATAAATATTAGGAACATCAACTTTTCCTTCAAGAGCTGCCCAATGACCAAAGCAAATATTGTTATTATCGTATTGAGCGGGTTTTAATAGCTTAAACCAAGGCTGATAAGCAGATGAGCTATTACTAACTAAGCCTTTTGAGCGGAAATCTAAACACCCGCGCAATGTGCACAAGCGCATGCGCGTGAAAACATTAACGATACAGCGGTAACGTTCATAACCACTTAGTTTGTGATCCCAGCAGGCAGGCTGATTGCCGAGTAGATGTTTAAAAAACTCTTGAAAATTATCACCACTTAAAATCTGTTGTACTTCAGTCGCATAACTCAAGGCTTCTTGCAGCTCCCAAAAAGGGGGTAAGCCGGCATGGCTAAGCAAATACTGTTGTGCAGGATCATGATAGAGGAAAACTTGCTGACGTAACCAATCACCCAATTCAAACTTGTCTGGTGCATCAAGGACTGCGCTCAAGGTATGGGGATTGGTGCTGCTGCTGCTGTTAGGATGATAGATTAGGCTTAATAAAAAAAGATCATGATTGCCTAACACCACGATAGGATCTTTAAGATTCTTGATGAAGCGTAACACTTCGAGAGAGTGAGGGCCGCGATTAACTAAATCACCGGCGAAGCCCAGGCGATCTTGCTGAGGATTGAATTGGATGAGTTCAAGTAAGTTTTGTAATTCAGTGAAGCAACCTTGCACATCGCCAATAATATAGGTTGCCATGCTTACACCTTAAATTTTCCTATCGGGGCATCGTTATACAATTGAGAGGGCAGGCACGGGGACCTGCCCCTACAAGATCCTTGTTATTTCAGAGAGGGCGGAGAGCCCTACGAGCAGGGTCGCGCCGCCCCCAAGATCGTACTAAAATGCTACTTCACGTACCGGAGAAGTCGACTGCTTCGCCCCAAAATGAAAATTCAAAGAAGTACTAATACCTTTGATGAAGACATCCATTAAGTTTGGTTTCATCGTGTAGTCGCGATATAGATTAGTTTTAAATTCAGCATCCAAAATCGTCCACAAATTACCAGTCCCATCGGCTAAGCCTAAAGCAGTTGCCTGGCGACCCGTCCAGAAATCACCGGAAAACAATTCTTGCTGCGAGCCTTTTAGTTTTCCTTGGCGACCTTGTACTACATCAGCAATAAAGCTTTGATGCACATCATTCAATACGGATTTCACTTTTTCAACATCTTGTGGATTAAGTGGTTCAAAAGGATCTAAGCGATCTTTATGATCTCCAGCGGTGAAAGCGCGACGAGTAATGCCGAGCTTAGCGATTAAATCACTGAAACCAAAGCCATCCATGATCACGCCAATCGAGCCGGTTACCGTATCGTTGTGCACATAAATTTTATCAGCAGCGGTGGCCACTAAGTAGGCGCCAGAGGCTAAAGCATCGCCACCTAAAACGATAACTTTTTTATGATATTTCTGTTTAAGCTGCATAATCTTGTCATGGATGATGGAAGCTTGAACTGGGCTGCCTCCTGGGGAGTCGATAACTAAAACCACACCTTTGCTTTCTTTGTCTTTAAAAGCATTGTGCAATTCAGGAATAACTTGCTCCGCAGAAAATGCTTTGTCTGAAAATATCGGCCCATACAGGGTGACTAAAGAAACATAACCTTTTTTAGTATTGGCGGTGGATTTGGGTTCGGAGTGGTAGTTCAGGTAGCCAAAAAAAGCCACAATTAAAAAGATAAAGCTAAAAAAACGAATATTACGCCAACGCCGATCGCTTTTGCGGTCTTTAATTAGGCTGGTCACTAATTCTTGTTCTAAAGAAGTATTGTCGCTCATGAGTTTTCCTTGGCAATGAAATCGTTACAGTTGAAAAAGTATACCTGATGGTGGCTCAAAACGAAACTTGTAGCTTGGGCTGTAGGGGCAAACCCCCTGTGGTTGCCCTCCCAATCGTACATCAACGTCATTTACTACACATTGATCCAACTGAAAGAGGGCGGGGACAGGGCCCCGCCCCTACAGCTTCTTCGTAGAAAGTTTCATTATAAATAAATAATTCCGGGTGTTGAGCGGTGCTTACGACGGGGCCTCTGAATTAACCACGGTCTTGTAGGGGCGGGGCCCCGTGCCCGCCCTCTTTCAGTTGGGTGCATGTGTAATAAGTGGCATTGATGTGAAGTTAAGAGGGCAACCACGGAGGGATTGCCCCTACGCCCAAGCTTGTATCTTGAAATCATGATGTAAAGAGTTTTTATGACTGATTATAAGCGGTAGTAAAAAGGGAAGTGATAGGCCGTCCCAACCTGGGGCTTTAAAGCCCGTGACATAGCTAGGTCGTCACATCCCATCCCTTAATAACTCGTACAAGTTGCCTGGGGCTTTTTAGACCCCGTATCTACAAGGTTACATTGACGATAAAAATCACTGATTCTTACAAAATCAGCCACGCTCAGCTCCTGCGCGCGACATTGTGGGTTAATGCCGAGCTCGTTGAGTTGAGCTTGACTCATCAGACGTTTCAAAGAATTAGCGAGCGTTTTACGGCGTTGATTAAAAGCTTCACGAACGACAAGACTCAAGGCTTCTGCATTAGCCGTCAATTTATCTTTAGGGTGAGGGATTAGACGAATGACGGCTGAATCAACTTTCGGTGGTGGGTTAAAAGCTTCCGGCTCTACTTCGAATAAATAGAAAGTTTGGCAGTGGTATTGAGCCATTACGCTCAAGCGGCCGTAGTGTTGGCTGTTAGGCTCCGCGCAGAGGCGCTCTACCACTTCTTTTTGTAACAAAAAATGCATATCCTCGATGCAGTCGAGCTGGTCAAATAGGTGAAAGAGTAACGGAGTAGAAATATTATAGGGCAGGTTGCCGACTACCCGGAGCTTTTGTGATTTCTGCACTAAGCTCGTGAAATCAAAATCAAGTACATCGCCCTCATATACTTTGAAAGCCGCTTGCTGGAAACGCTCTTTGAGCGTTCTTACTAAATCACGGTCAATTTCAATCGCATCTAAGTGACCTGCGTGCTCCAATAAAATTTCAGTGAGTGCCGCCTCGCCAGGGCCAATCTCTATCAGGTGATCAGTAGGCTGGGGATTGATGCTGCTGATGATCTCGTGCAAGACCGATTGATCTTCAAGGAAATGCTGACCGAAACGTTTACGGGGAGTGTGTTTATGCATGGGCAGAATTGTAACGGGTTTGATAAGCGATGCACACAGCAGCTTTAGCTTAAACCTAAAAAACGGCAGTTGTAAGCTACTGCGCTCAACTCAAGTTTCTTGCCATTTCAATCGCGGCCAACAAACTACTGGCATCAGCTTTACCGGTGCCGGCCAAATCAAGTGCTGTACCATGATCTACCGAAGTGCGAATAAAGGCTAAACCTAAGCTCACATTGACTGTTTTACCAAAAGCTTGTGACTTAATGACGGGCAAACCTTGATCGTGATACATCGTCAAGATAACGTCGCTATTTTCTAGGTACTTTTTGGTAAACGCGGTGTCAGCCGCGAGTGGTCCAGTTAAATTAAAACCTTTAGCGCGCAGTTCATCTAGGGTTGGAATAATAATATCGATTTCTTCACGGCCTAAGTAGCCATTTTCACCTGCATGTGGATTGAGAGCGCAAACAGCAATGCGCGGCCGTCGAATTTTAAATTTATGAATTAAATCGTGCTGCAAAATCTGAATGCATTCGATTAAGTTTTCGCGTGTGATGGCATCTGGCACAGAGCGTAAAGCTAAATGCGTAGTGACTAAAGCGACACGTAGTTTTTGATTAGTGAGTAACATGACGCAGCGTGGCGTATGACTTAATTTAGCCAGAAACTCGGTGTGACCGGAGAAAGCAATTCCAGCATCATTGATAATGCCTTTGTGCACCGGTGCTGTGACCAAAGCGGAGTATTGCTTGTTCAAACAAGCCTGCGTGGCAAGTTCCAAACACTTTAATACATAAGAGGCGTTGGCTGGATTGAGCTTTCCGGCACTACAAGCCGCTTCGAGTGGAACATGCAAAATAGAGAGCTTATTTAAGTCTAAAGCCAAATTGAGCTCAGCCGCCCGCGCGACAAGCAAATTCTTATCAGCAACAATAGTGATATCGGTGAGTTGTTGTTGTGCGGCGAGTAGCACAATAATGTCAGGGCCGATGCCGGCGGGCTCGCCGGCAGTTAAGGCAATTTTAGTCATTGATCTTAATATAAACGCCTTTACGCATTTCTTTGAGCCAAATGGGTAGTTCTTTCATCATAGCCTGTTGATAGAGCTGGCCCTGAATTTGATTGCGATCAACAACAGCCGTTGCAGGAATCTTCATTTCATTTAAGCGTAAAATATGTAAGCCATTAGGCGTTCGAATGGGACCAGCTACTTTAGCAGTCCTAAGTTTAGGAATTTCATTGGCGAAGACTTCAGGTAAATCCGATTTTTTGCGTAAGCCTAAATCTTGAGCATTAATCTCGGTGTGTGAGCTATCTTTGGTGTCTTCAACGGTAGCTGTTTTTTGTTCTTTGAAAAAACGAGCAAAAAACCCGGGTTTTTCTTCGCTGGGAGTGGGGGCCGCTTCTTCCACTACAGTCGTTAGTTCAGCTACACTTTTGCCGGCTTTTAATTGGTTGATTAATTCAGAGGCGCGTTGATTCGCAGTGGCCAATGCGGCATTGTTAGAATTTTCAGGTAAAGGAATTAAGATGTCCGTAATATCGTATTCAGTTGAATCTTGTTGTTCATTTTGCGCGGCTTGCACAGCTTTATTAACCTGGGCAGGCGTGATGTTAAGTTTAGAACCCAACGCCATTTGTTGTAATTTGGTAATGAGGATTTGCTGTCTAAGTTGTTGCTCAAACTGCGTATAGCTTAAACCAGATTCAGAGGATACTTTTGCTTTTAATTCGGCGAGCGTTAAATGATTCTGCATCGCAATCGAATTGATTGCTTGATTGAGTTCGGCATTGCTCACTTCAATTTTAGCTTTTTGGGCCATCTGAAGTTGTAAACTTTGATTGATTAATTGTTGTAATGCTTCAGAGCGTAGAGTTGCCTCGCTCGGTGGGGCTATATTGCTTTGCGCAATTTGCTTGTGCATTTGTTCGAGCGTCATATCCAGCTGTGACTGGGTAATCAGCTCGTTATTGACTACAGCCACTATCTTATCTAAGGCCTGAGCGTGGATGCAGGTTAAGTTAAGCGATAAAGCGATCAGAGCTAATAATCTAAACATAATTTCCTCATTTAAATGCGTTTTGATAACCAGGTAGGGATGATAATAACTCACCTGGGCTGCCTGAGCCTAGACTGCCTAAGCCAGTTAAGCCTAATTGCAGATAATAAACGTTTTCATATTGGTTTTTATCTCCTAATAAGCCCGTATAGTTGCGACTAGCTACTAAGCGAAGACTCCAGCCACAATTCGCGTATTCCAAGCCTCCATACACACTCTGCGCATAGTGCTGCGTAATATTGTAATTGAGATAAGCTAGCGTACTCCAGTGATAGCTCAACGGCCACGATCCGCCGGTTTGTATAAGGTTTGAGTTGGCTGTGCCGCCTGTACCGTGGACGAATTGATAGGCAAGAGTGCCTATGCGATTTTCGCCACCATTGTAGTTTAAGTTTAAGCTGCTGTTGTTAGGTTGTTGTAAATTGGGGTCCCAGGCCATATTAACACTGGTAGACCAGGCGGCAGCAGGATTGAAAGTCAATTGTCCGACTATTGGGGAGAGGGTGTTAGTCACTGGCGTGCAACTTGAATAAAGACAGACTTTAGGCTGTGCAAAATAATTAATCATACCCAGACTAGCGCTAAGTTTTTGCGTCCCATCGGTAGCATTTAAGATGCGAGAGTTAACACCTAAGCTCACTTGATTAGCATTTTGAATCCGATCAAAACCGGTAAAAGCATTGGTCATATATAATTGGCTGACCGTAAAAGGTTGTAGTTGAGTATCGTATACCGGGATTTGATTTTGATCTTGATACGGAACATAGAGATAAAAGATTTCTGGTTCCAGAGTTTGCGTGTAACTGCTGGATGAGAAATTAAATTGCCGATCAAAATACAAGCCTGAGTCAACATCAACGAGTGGAATGTTGCGAACAGTTGAATTTGCTTGTCCAGGCTGGGGCTGTTGTACATTATAAGCCGCAACATCCCACAGCACCTCCGGGGTGATATAAGCGGCTGCCCAGTTAATTGGGTAATTAATGCCAGGTCGCAAATGCATGCGTTGGCCTACAGGTTGATTAGGTGTGAAATCACTTTGATAGCCGAAGTTTACTGCTTGCCCCTCAAGATCAAGGTTAAAATTTTTCCACGCATCGGGATAACTGGCGTTTACATCAAACTCAGGTAAACGTCGATACTGATCATTGTTTGCTGGTTGAGTGACCGGATGCAGGGTTTGATAAGCTTGCACTAAGCTTGTGAAATTCCAATGGTCACCACGGTATTCAATATCATATTGATTGAGTAATTGACTGGCTAAAGTGTTGCCTGCGTTCGCGATACCAAAGCCGCCGCCACTACCAAAGTCCTGGAAGTAATAATCGTCCGTTACATAGTTTAGATTTAAGTGAGTTGACCATTCATCATTCAGCTTCCAAACATTATCTGCTGAAAGAAAACCACGATTATTGCTGTCACTGTTTAAACGGCTAAGATAAGGGCTGTTCGTACTATTGTCTGGGTAGGTGCTAAAAATAGTATTTTTAAAATTTTGAAATTGACGGTCATTGGGCAAGTAACTGAAATATAAACTGCCTTCATCATGCGCAGATAAATATCGCCAAGTATTATTCCATTGCAAACCGCGCTCAGTCATTAAGCGTGGCGTTAAAGTCCAGTCATAATTCGGAGCAAAATTCAGGTAAATTGGTAAACTGAAATCCAAGCCATTTTCTTGCCCATAACCGATTATCGGCTGGAGCATTCCGGTTTTGCGTCGTTTATCAGTTGGAAATGAATAATAAGGTGAATACAAAATCGGCGTATCAAAAAACCGTAGCACGCCATGATAAGCCTTTCCCCAGCCTTCCTCCTGATTGATCACAATTTTCTTAGCATCAATTTCCCAGGCGGGCTTAACAGGCGAGGCGTTTGAATAAGTGGCTTCTTCGAAAACCAACAAACCAGAACTTTGCTTTTCTATTCGTTTGGCCTTTCCCCAGCTATTAACTTCGGAGCTCGATTGCACATGATTGAGATGATACAAAACATCGTCTAATACAATGGTGTGATCATTCAGTTTGAACAGAGCGTGGCTGCCTAGAAGGCGTTTGCCATGTTCTTCGAGGCTCACTTCTTGGAATAATTCTACGCTAGTGATCCGGCCTGTTTCACCGTTGCGGTTAACATAGGCCTTGTTGGCCTTAACAGTGCGTCCTGGCTGTGTGACTACCACATGGCCTTCTAAAATAGATTCGCCATCGGCCATTAACTTGGTCACAGCATCTGCGGTGATAGTTGTGGGTGAAGCATTCGGATCGTTGGGTGTGGGGTTGTCGCTCAGAGTAACAGCTTCGGAGAAATAGCCATGACACAAATTGCTAGGATCATTAGTTGTCACCCAGCCTAAAGCTGTGGCACTACTTGCGCCGAGAGGACGATTTTTGACGGCATTGATACGGGGCTTGCACGGAGCAGGACTTTTAAAGCTGGCAACTTCACGCTTTGGCTCGGCTGGGTCGGCATAAGCACTGGAAATGGCACTGCACATGATTGCTATGCTTAGCCACAGGAGAGGCTTTTCTTTTTGGGCATCTAATTGCTTTTGCCTGTGTAGCCCGCAGCGGAGCTTTATTTCTTTAAAATTCACCAAAAAAATCTCTGTCTTTTATAAGAAGGCGGGATGGTAGCAGAGAGGGGTGGGAGGGAGAAGGGGGGCATCATACCTCAAGATCCGAAGCGAGGCTTCTACCTTAAGTCGACATTGAGGCGTTCTTCAATCACAAAAAGCTCAAAATAGAACAACTATTCCTCGCCTTTTGCTCAATCAGAACGTTTCAATTTCTCGCAAGCTGAAACCCTAGCTTCGCATCTTGAGGTACGAGAAGTATATAACTGGGTGCTTGAGTACAGCAGCTCCCGCTCCGGCGGGAGCTGCTGTATATTATATTTATTTCTTATTGTGTTGATATGTACACAATATAATGCAGCCGGAGAAATCAGCATGGCATCTTCTACTATGACAGTTCGACTCGATAGTAAACTCAAAACCCGTTTAGGCAAGCTTTCTGGGATTACACAACGTAGCAAATCATTCCTGGCTGCTGAGGCAATTAATGAATATCTCAAAGTACAAGAATGGCAAATTAATGAAATTAAAAATGGCATTGCCGAGGCTGATGCTGGGCAATTAGTTGAGCATAATGAAATTGTTAAATTCTGGGAGAATAAGCGTGCGAATTCAGTGGACAGAGGGCGCTAGGCAGAATTTAAATCAAGTTGAAGATTATATTGCCCAAGATAATCCCGGAGCGGCAGTTGATACCGTACTTAAAATTATTAAAGCAGTTGAAAATTTGGCAGACCATCCTGAAATAGGTCGGATAGGAAGAGTCTTTAATACGCGTGAATTGATAATTAATGATACCCCCTATATTGTGCCTTACCGGGTTAAGTCAGAAACTATACAAATTTTGCGGGTATTGCATAGTGCGGCGCAATAGCCTGTCTTCTTATAATCTTGCAGGTAACAAATCCATATCCCAAATCAGTCCAGCGTTAAAAATTCAAAAATAGTCTATTTTTATCGATAAAAATTCTAAAAATACTGAATTAATTTTGATATAATCCTGCCAGTTTTTAGGGCTAAACCCCTTAAAAGCTTGCAAATTAGAATTCAAAATTGAGGTATTAGGATGAAGCCGAAAGTGTTGGAATGCCCACCTGAAGATGACCTATTCCGCTCCCGTCTCGACAACATTATTAATCTGCGTCATGAGCTGGGTATCGTATTATTTTGTGGATTCTTTATTGAAGCATTGGCTGGTAATTTACAAAAATTAATAGAAGTTTTAATTAAGATATCTAATTTATTTAAAACTTTGTCATCTCTCCGATTGTTCATTTTTTGGTTGTTCTGCGTAGTTACTTTTTAATGAGGGAGGTACTAAAGATTAAGCTCACTATGAGACCCTAAACGAACAAGTTGTAGAATGGCATGATCAACTTTTCGGTAAATTAACACTAGGTCGGGTTCGATATGGCAATCCCTATGGTCTTTCCATTCATCTGTCAGTGAGTGATCGAAATGCTTGCTGGACAAGGGCATGTCTTTCGATAGTAGATCCAGTACAGGTTGCAGTAGTGAATCAACATTCCTGTGTCTGGGTGTTGCTTTTACTTTCTTGAAATCGCGTTTAAATGCATTGGTAATTTCAATCCGACGTGTCGTCATTCAACTCCTTCATAAGCGCATCGACACTGGAAAAGGAAGTTAATTTTCCGCGGCGCGCCTCCTTCATGGCGTTTATTGTTTTGGCATTTGGTACCAGTGGTTCAAATGGCAATGATTTTTCGCGAGCAACGCGAATCATAAGCATGCGGAATGCATCAGAGACTGTAAGCCCCATTGTGGCAAGTACAGCCGCCGCCTCTTCTTTTAGATGCCCATCGATACGGGCCCGAATAACTGCATTAGTAGCCATAGTATTTCTCCTATTTGAGCTACATTGTAGCTCAAAAATAGCTGGTAAGGAATACATACTTACTAAGGGGAATTAAGACAACGCTGTCGATCATCAATTCCTAAGCTTTTGATAAAATTTTATATTTTTTCAGGGGAAGGCGAGCTATGTCCAAAAATTCAATTTTTTTCGACGTAGTGTTTCAATAAATCATAATATTCAATAGCTTATCAGGCCATGGGCTGTCTTCAAGCCGCTATACCCATCGTATCTCAGGCGGCGAAGCTAGGCTTCCACCTTAAGTCGAATTTGAGGCGTTC
>JBDNGR010000033.1:0-2865 GCA_041689165.1 Coxiellaceae bacterium | reverse complement strand
TCATCTTGATATCGCATTAGCCCGCTTCCTCAATCACAAAAGCTCGAAAGAGCCTAACTATTCCTTCGCTTTTGCTCAATCCTGATCGGGCCTCTGCTCGCAAGCTGAAACTTAAAACTTCGCATCTCGAAGTACGATGGGTATAGTGCAACTGATCGTGCAACAAGCCTAACAGGTAAGAACATGCCGGAACTTCCAGAGGTTGAAACTACCCGCCGCGGCATAGAGCCGCACTTGCAAGCTCACAAGGTAACTGAAGTGATCATTCGGCGATCAAAGCTGCGCTGGCCGATCCCCACCGAAATTACCCGGCGCTTAGTCGGTCAAAGCTTTACCGCCATTCAGCGGCGCGCCAAATACCTACTCTTAGAAACACCCGTCGGCACTTTGATCATCCATTTGGGCATGTCTGGACGCTTGCGCATTAATCCTCTCGATACCCCGCTCAACAAGCATGACCATGTCGATATACTGCTCAGTAACAACTCTTTGTTGCGCTACACTGATCCACGACGTTTTGGGGCGATCTTATGGACCGAGCAAGATCCCCACCTCCATCCATTATTAAAGAATTTAGGGCCCGAACCCTTAAGCGCTCAATTCAATGCGGCTTACTTGTTCAAGTACTCACGCAAACGACAGCTCAATATTAAGCAGCTGTTGATGGACAGCAAAGCCGTAGTAGGTGTGGGCAATATCTACGCCAATGAAGCGTTATTTCAATCCGGCATTCATCCACTAAAGCCCGCCAAGGAATTAGACAAGGTGGCTTGTACTAAGCTTGTGAGCGCCGTCAAAGCCATTCTAAAGAAAGCCATAGCGGCAGGTGGCACCACGCTCAAAGATTTCATCTCTGCCGATGGCAAGCCCGGGTACTTTAAACAAGAGCTCTTAGTCTACGGGCGGGAAAATCAAGCTTGCTTAACTTGTCATGAGAATTTGAAGCGGATTGTGATCGGGCAACGAGCCACAGTTTTTTGCGAAGGATGCCAAACTTAAGTTAGCTGACCGTTTTTAATTGATAATATTTTAACAATAACTCTTCCCGTGTTTCAGGGTGGTTGGGGTCTTTAGGAATACAATCAACGGGACAAACAATCTGACATTGCGGCTCATCAAAATGGCCTACACATTCGGTACATTTGTTGGGATCAATTTCATAGATTTCTTCACCCTGATAAATCGCTTCATTAGGGCATTCTGGTTCACAAACATCACAGTTGATACAATCAGCGGTAATCACTAGCGCCATAATTGATATTCTCTATTGTTTAGATCGAGCAGCAATCTGTTTCAAGCGTTGCGCCACCTGAGCCGGCACAAAACAGGACACATCACCGCCTAAGCGAGCAATTTCACGCACCATCGTAGCCGATACATAGGCATAGTGATCACTGGCTGGTAAAAATAAAGTTTCAATTTCTGGAGCCAGTTGCCGATTGGTTCCCGCTAATTGAAACTCATAATCAAAGTCAGATACCGCACGCAGACCACGCAAAATACAAAAAGCCTGTTGCTCACGCGCAAAATCTACCAATAAATTACTGAAACTGAGTACTTTAACATTCGACCACTCAGCCACGGCTTCTTGCACCATCTGCAAGCGATCGTTTATATCAAAATAAGTGGATTTATGATTACTGGCGGCAACAGCTACAAGCACCTCACTAAATATATCAGCCGCACGTTTAATAATATCAATATGGCCATTAGTAATGGGGTCAAAGGTACCGGGATAGACTGATTTATTTTTCATAACAGAGCTCACTCATGGGTCGCAAAGTAGAAGGACAATTTTCACTCAGTTGCTGCACCTTGATTCCACTCGGCAGAACCAAATCAGGTGCAAGCTCCAACAAAGGATAGATCACAAAATCACGTTCGCCTAGCTGTGGGTGGGGAATTGTCAGATCCTCTTCTGTTAATACTATCTGCCCATACAAAAGAATATCTAAGTCAATGCTGCGCGGCCCCCAACGTAGGCCATGAGGATCCCGGCCTTGTTGCTGTTCGATGCATTTTAGCTGGGTTAATAGTTCACGGGGCGTTAAATCGGTGTGCAATTCCGCCACCGCATTCACAAACTCAGGTTGCGCTTGGACAGGTCCCCAAGCATCGCTTCTATAAAAGCATGATACTTTCACCAGTTGCGTCAAGGGTAATAGTGCTAATTCCTGTAAAGCTTGCTGCAGCTGAACACGGGGTTCATTTAAGTTGCTGCCCAAGCCAATAAAAACGCTAATCATTTTTGTAGCGCTTCGAGCATTTGCTTCTGTTGAACATCATCGGCATTCTGAAAATTTTTCCACCATTGAATTAGCTCACCAAGTGGCTCACCAACCTTCTCACGCAGCATCATAAAATCGATGGCAGCACGGTAATAACGATGCTGCAAAGTACGGTACACCCGCTTACCACGACGCTGTTTCAAGTGATACTGCAACATCCAAATATCTCGCATCATCGCGGTTAAACGCTTAGGAATGTTCAGGATAGCCAATTCACGATCTAAAACTTCTTCAATCGCATGATGTAACACGTAATGCAACTTGTGCTTACGTGCCGGATCAGCCTGAATTAATTCCTGCAAGGCCGGCCATAACAGTATCGAAAATAAAAAACCGGGATTAAGTGATTGCTCATTTTTATGCCGATAATCAGTCGCGTGCATGGCTTCTTCAACCAGAGCTTGATAATAATCCGCTCTGCTACTATTCAATGCATTCACATAGTGCGGAAATAACAGCTTCAAAAAGTTATGCTGTTTTAAGCGTTGATAGCTTGCATGTGCATTACCCGTGAAAAACAGTTTTAGTACTTCATCAAATAAACGCGAGGGGGGTACGTGCTGTAGTAAATCAGTGA
>JBDNGR010000032.1:0-1519 GCA_041689165.1 Coxiellaceae bacterium | reverse complement strand
TATTCGAAAATACCGGACTTACGCAGCTGCCTTGGACAACACCCTCATCACTCATTAACAGCTCACCGTCTGCAAGTACTCCCGCCGTAAACATCCGACTAATATACCGCATAAATTTTCTGTCTTTAATTTTCATGCTGATCATGTCTTTTAGCATCTGTCGATCAATTTTACCAAAGAAGTTGGCCAAGTCGACATCAATCACTACTTCTACTTCTTCCTTGAAAAGATGTTGGTGTAGATCCTTGATCGCATCATGGCAGCTCTTTCCAGGTCGAAACCCATATGAGCAGTCCAAAAATAGCGGCTCATAGATGCTTTCAAGAATTTCTTGCATCCGTTTTTGTATCAGTTTATCTTCAAAATTGCTGATGCCAAGCGGTCGTGTCGCGCCTTTCTTACCTTCCTTTGGAATTAGTACTTCTCGTACAGGTCCCGGCTGATAAGACATTCGCTTCATCCGTGTAATCAGCTCATTTAAATTACTTGATATATTTTCACCGTATATTGCTTTACTGACTCGATCTACTCCGACAGCTTTCCGTCCATTCAGCTTATCGAAGCAGCAGCGTAACGATTCCGAGTTGAAATGGTGCATCAGGCTATGAAACACCTGATTCGGATTGTTCGCCGATAACCACGCTATCTCTGCTAATGCCGTATCCGTGTATACCTGAGATTCTGAAGCTCTCATCACGTTTCCTCAACAAAGGCAAAATTGCCCACAGACCTTCCCCATGTGCTTGGCTTTCCCAAACTCGGAGTACTACGCCTGATCTGACTCCCTATCTTTAGAATTTCGCCGTTTCGACTCCCTCACTTATACACTTGTCGGTCAATACTCACGTCCTTGCGAGAGCGGATAGGGCCTCCCACGTTTACAACTTCGCTTTCATTACACGCCATGCTCTTAGACTCCGAGGGTGATAAGTACCGCTGCCGATTATCGCTGTACTTATTGTTGCCTTCAGGTAATTTGAGACCCTGGGCCACCCTTCAAGATCACTTAACGGAGCTCAATCGCGTTCAACCTTACGGCTTATGGCTTGCAGTTT
The DNA here is from genome assembly GCA_041689165.1 of Coxiellaceae bacterium. Lineage (GTDB taxonomy): Bacteria > Pseudomonadota > Gammaproteobacteria > Coxiellales > Coxiellaceae > CAIQCE01. The sequence continues at coordinate 464 of JBDNGR010000032.1, read as the reverse complement.
TCTATGCCTACGCTTAACCTAATGCGTTACCACATCATGCCCAAGGCTTAGTACGAAATACGCTCGGTCGCGCTTTTCCGGCAGCACTTTCAGCTGCTAGCGGAGGTGCACTTTCGTGGCGCACCAAAACCAGTGAACACTTCAATTTCACGTTTCATTGCAACAATATGATTAATAAAACAATACACCATGTTTTATTAAGAGAAGTGTTCACTAAAATAGGGGTTATTTGAACCATGCCTGGAATTCGTGAAGACGTTTAGATTTGAACATGATCAAAAAAGGCTAAAGTCCAGTAATACATGCTTAAACATACGATGCGGACATCGTTCAAAATCACAAGGAATCCATCATGAAGAAGAAAGAATTAATTGAGTCCATTGTAGAAACATCAGGGCTTAACAAGAAAGACTCCGAAACAGCGCTAAATGCGATTATTAGTTGGGATCGCGCCAGAAATAACT
>JBDNGR010000031.1:0-1810 GCA_041689165.1 Coxiellaceae bacterium | reverse complement strand
CTAGGGTTTCAGCTTACGAGAAGTTGAGGCGTTCTGATTGAGCAAAAGGCGAGGAATAGTTATTCTATTTCGAGCTTTTTGTAATTGAAGAACGCCTCAAATTCGACTTAAGGTGGAAGCCTAGCTTAGCATTTTGAGGTGCGATGGGTATATACCAAGAAGAACACACGCTAATTTGAGTTGAGTGAACCGGATTCTAATTGCTGTAATTGAATAGTGGCCAATTGCGCAATTGTACTGCCAGGGTAATCAGTTTTAATTTTCTTTAATTCGGCTTTAGCCATTGGCACACTAGCTTGTTGTGCATGCACCATCGCCAACTTTAAGCGTGCATCAGCCACTTTATCCGATTTAGGATACTTGCTAATCACCGTTTGAAAGGCTTTGCCGGCATCACTTAACTTCTTAGTCATTAAGTTCGCCTCACCCAACCAATAATAAGCATTAGCCGTATAAGAAGCTTGTGGGTAGTGCGATATATAAGCTTTGAAGGCAGGACCGGCTTTAGCATAATCCTTTTTCATCAGCATATTGACTGCCGCTTGATATTCATCGCTTTCTTTAAGCTTCGCATTCGCAGACAGTGGCGCGCCCAATTTAGAGGGGCCGGCACTTACAGGAGCACTAGCCTTCAATTGGTTGAGACGCTGGTCCAAATCTTGATAGTAACTCGCTTGCTGATCACTCAAAGTCTTTAATTGATGTTGCAACTCTTCCAGCTGCCCAGAAAGTTGCTGCATTTGCTGCTGCAAATCCGACATTTGTTGCGGCAAATTCATTGATTGCAGATTACTCACTTGATGCTCAACGCGTGTTAAACGCTGATTATCTGAAAGATTGATATTAGAAGGCGCTTGTGGACTAGGACTAGCAAAGCTGCTGGGCTGCTCACCCGCGGGATAAACAGTTGCTTCCTGAGTAGGCGTTGAATAAACAGAAACAGGCGCTGAGCCTGCTCCAATGTTTTCGACCGGTGCTGCGGCCCATGCGGAATAACTACAGGTTACGACACTCGCGCTCAACACCCAATACAGATACTTATTTAGATTCATACACTAAATGCACTCGACGATTTAATTCCCAAGCTGATTCATCATGACCAAGCGCTACTGGACGCTCTTTACCATAACTCACCACCGCGATTTGATCAGGTGACACACCTTGCGCTTCCATCAATTGCTCAACCGTTTGCGCACGACGCAAACCTAAAGCGATGTTGTATTCACGGCTACCACGCTCATCAGTATTACCTTCTAAACGCACCTTAGCACTGGGGTGCTCTACCATGTAGTTAGCTTGTGCCTTGATGGGCCCAATGTCGTGTTGTTCAACATTGTTGCTATCGTATTCGAAGTAATAGGTTTGATCGCGTGGTGCATCAAGGGTCGCCACATCACGGCCACTACCAAAAGTATCGCCCCCAGAACCTAAACCATAAGTTTGTGAGCCATCCCCGCCCATACCGTCCGCATTATTTTTATTTTTAGACAGATGGCTACAAGCTGTAGTACCCAGAACCAAAGCCAAAATGGCTATTTTTGTTAATCCCGCTAATCGCATTATTCTCTCCCCTTACCAACCAAAAAATTAGCAACTACGTTACCATAGTTCAGCAGGCTATTAAAGGATCCTAAAGCTATACCCATCGTAGCTCAAGATGCGAAGCTAGGGTTTCAGATTGCGAGAAGTTGAGGCGTTCTGATTGAGCAAAAGGCGAGGAATAGTTATTCTATTTCAAGCTTTTTGTGATTGAAGAACGCCTCAAAGTCGACTTAAGGTGGAAGCCTAGCTTCACATCTTGAGGTGCGAT